>JAFLEG010000086.1:2890-10522 GCA_017302195.1 Verrucomicrobiota bacterium | reverse complement strand
CGTCCCGCCGTTAACACCCGCGCCAATGCCTGCGGCCGTCCCGTTCACCGCGGAGAGCCTCTGGTCCCCGCTCCACGCGTCCCTGGAACGGAGCGAGCGGATGCTCTGGACCCTGCTGGCGGGGGCTCAGGCGCGCACACTTCATCAGGGGGTGCTGACGGTGGCCTGCGCTCCGGATGCCCTGTCGCTGCTGGGCAATCCCAAATTTGCCGCATCCCTCAAGCAACGCGCCCGCGAACTCGGAGCCGGCGACGTCACGGTGCAGTTCGTTCCCGGCGAAGCGCCCGCAATTCCCGCCCCACCGCCGCTGGAAACGACCCCGCCCCTTCGAGCCCGCACCGAGGCGCGTCCCAAGGAACCCGCTGCCAAGCCCGCCAAAGTCCAGCCCGTCATCCTGAACAAGGACGAGTTCCTGAAGGATCCGGCGATCCGCGAGGCGATGGAAGTTTTCCGGGCCCAGTTGATCGAAGTCCGGGCCCCGGCAGACGGCACCGCTTGACGTCCGGCGGCCTGACCGCTTCCTTGGCCGCAACCAATTCGCTTTCATGTCCAGCATCGGAAAACTCATGCGTCAGGCCACGCGCATCCAGCAGCAGATGGAGCGCGTGCAGCAGGAACTCGCCGCCAAAACCGTGGAAGGCACCTCAGGCGGCGGATCCGTGCGCGTCGTGGCACGCTGCGATCAGAGCATCGCGTCCATCCACATCGCGCCGGCGGCGGTCAACCCGGCGGATGTCGCCTTCCTCGAGGAACTCATCGTCACCGCCGCCAATCAGGCCCTGGCCGCCGCCAAGGAGATCTCGACCAAGGAGATGAACTCCGTCACCCAGGGGATCAGCATCCCGGGCCTGATGTGACCCTCCTCCCCGCCGCGGTTGCCGAACTCGCCGCCGCCCTGGCCCGCCTGCCGGGGATCGGACCGCGGTCTGCGGAACGCATCGCGCTGCATCTGGTGCAAAGCGATCCCGCCGTGGTCCGGACGCTCGCAGACGCGATGAGCCGTGCCCGGGAACGGGTGAGCAACTGCCCCCGTTGCGGCGCCCTGTCTGAAGCGGATCCCTGCCCCATCTGCGCGGATTCCCGGCGGGAGGAGTCCACGCTGTGCCTGGTGGAGCTGCCGCTGGATGTGCTGCGCCTCGAACGTTCGGGCACCTTTCGCGGACGCTACCACGTCCTGGGTGGACGACTGAGCCCGCTGAACGGTGTCGGTCCGGACGACCTGCGCATCGCCGAACTGGAGCGGCGCCTCGAGCAGCAGCCCGTTCGCGAGGTCATCCTCGCGATGGGCAGCGACGTGGAGGGCGAGGCCACGGCTCATTACCTGGCCCGGCGGCTCGCGCCGCGCGGGATCCGCCTGACCCGCCTGGCCCAGGGCCTGCCGGCAGGCAGCGGACTGGAGTACGCGGATGAACTGACCCTTTCCCGGGCCCTGGAGGGGCGCCGCGAACTGTCCCCGGGAGGCATCCCGTGAGCGTTCCCGCTCCCACCCCGGCAGCCGTGCCTCCCGAGGTGGTCGTCTTCGATCTGGGCAAGGTGCTCCTGGAGTTCGACTACGGCCTCGCCGCCCGTGCGCTTGCCCCGGCCAGCCTGCGGGATGCGGCGCATATCCGACAGGTGCTCGACCAGTCGCCGTTGCTGCATCGTCTGGAATCGGGGCAGTTGGATGAAGAGGGCTTCGAACAGGAGGTCCGCCAGGAGACCGGATACTCCGGCACCCGGGACGATTTCCGCAGACACTTCGGCGACATCTTCTCGGAGGTTCCGGAGATGATCGCGCTGCACGCGCAGTTGAAGCGCCATGGCGTGCGAACCGTCCTGTTCTCCAACACCAATGGTCTGGCCGTGGACCACATCCGGTCCCGATACCCGGTCTTTTCCGAGTTCGACGGATGGGTGCTGAGCTATCAGGCGGGCGCCATGAAGCCCGATGCCCGGGCGTATCAGGCTGTGGAATCCCTCACCGGATGCGCCGGCCCCTCCCTCCTCTATGTGGATGACCGGCCGGAAAACATTGAGGCCGGAAGGCGGCGTGGATGGCGGACCATCCTGCATCAGGCACCCGCGGTGACCCGGGATGCCGTGCGTCGCCAGTTCCCTGCACTCAGCAGCGTCTGGGAATAGGCGCCGGCCGGCACACCCCACCGGTCGGGGCTTGTCGTGTCCGGGCCGGCCGGACAGTCTTTCTTGAGCCTCCGGCCCGGAGGACTCCGAATGCCCCAGAACCCGGTATCTGAACTGACGGTGGAGCAGTCCATTCCGGGCGTCCTGACGGCCAGGCTGTCGGGGGATTGGAACAAGCGGACCGCCGGGATTCCCGGCGACCGTGTCGGACAGGCGTTGAAGGACACGCCGGGTATCCGCGCCCTGGAGTTCGACACCCGCGGACTGGGACGCTGGGATTCCCGGCTGGTGGCCCAGATCCGGCATTGGAATCTGGAATGCCAGTCGGCGCAGGTGGAGTTCCGTCCCACGGGCCTTCCGGACGGCGTCCAGGACCTGCTGCGGTTGGCCAGCGCGGTGCCGGAGTCCGCGGACGCGCGCCGGACCGGCCCGCAGTCAGGCTTCCTGGCGCGGGTCGGGACCGCCGCCTTGACGGCCCGTTCGGAAGGACTGGTGTTCTTTACCTTCCTCGGTGAGATCGCCCAGGCGTTGACCGCCCTGCTCCGGGGCCGTGCCCAGTTTCGGTTCCAGGACTTCCTGCTGGTGCTGCAGGAGACGGGGCCGAACGCCCTCGGGATTGTCGCCCTGATCAACTTCCTGATCGGGCTGATCCTGGCCTTTGTGGGGGCGACCTCCCTGGCCCAGTTCGGCGCGAGCATCTACGTGGCCGACATGGTGGCGATCGGGACGGTCCGCGAGATGGGCTGCATCATGACGGCGATCATCCTGTGCGGCCGCACGGGGGCCGCCTTTGCGGCGCGCCTGGGCACCATGAAGGTCAACGAGGAGATCGCCGCGCTGACCACCTTCGGCATCTCCCCCGTCGAGTTTCTGGTCCTGCCCCGGATGCTCGCCCTGGTGGCCATGATGCCCCTGCTGGTGGTCTTCGCCGACCTGATCAGCATTTCCGGCGGCCTTTTTGTGTCCGTCTCCCTGCTGGACGTGACCTCCACCGAGTACCTCTCCCGGACGATCAGCGCCATCAAGCTGAAGAGCTTTCTCCTGGGGATTTCCAAGGGCGCCTTCTTTGGATTCCTGGTGGCCTACACCGGATGCCTCTACGGCATGCAATGCGGGCGGAACGCCGAGGCGGTTGGACGGGCCACCACCCAGGCGGTGGTGGCGGGCATCACCGCCATCATCGCCGCGGACGGCGTGTTTGCCGTAATCAGCAATGCCCTTGGAATCTAGGCGGGCGCCACCCGATCCATGAACGCCGCACCCCAGATCGAGATCTGCGACCTCACCATGGCCTATGGGTCCTATGTGGTGATGCGCAGCATCCGCGCCGCTGTGGCGAAGGGCTCGGTGTTTGTCATCATGGGCGGCAGCGGCTGTGGCAAGAGCACCCTGCTCCGCCACATGATCGGCATGATCCGGCCGGCCACGGGGGACATCCGGTACGACGGCGCCAGTTTCTGGTCCCAGAACGACGAGGGACGCCAGGCGAAGCTGCGGGACTTCGGCGTCCTGTTCCAGGGCGGGGCCCTGTGGAGCTCGATGACGCTTGCGGAGAACGTGGCGCTGCCCCTGGAGGAGTTCACGGCGCTGCCGCCCGGCGAGGTCCGGGAGATCGTGCGGCTCAAGCTGGCGCTGGTCGGGCTGGCCGGTTTCGAAGACTACTACCCGTCGGAAATCTCCGGCGGCATGTGCAAGCGGGCCGGGCTGGCCCGGGCCATGGCGCTGGATCCGGAGATCCTCTTCTTCGACGAGCCGTCTGCCGGCCTGGATCCGATCAGCTCGCGCAACCTGGACCGCCTGATCCTGGAGCTGCGCGACAGCCTGGGTGCCACGGTGGTGATCGTCACCCATGAGCTGGCCAGCATCTTTGCCATCGCCGATGACGCGGTGTACCTCGATGCCGAGTCGAAGACCATGCGCGCGCAGGGGCGTCCCAAGGATCTCCTGCAGTCCCCGGATCCCCGGGTGCGCGCCTTCCTGACCCGGGGCGAGCCGGCGTCGTCCCCGACCAGCGGTCCTCCCTCCCCCCCATGAACGCCAAAGCCAATCCCACATTGATCGGCGCCTTCATCGTCTCGGCCGTCACGCTGGGCGTGGTCGCCCTGATGGTGTTCACCTCGGACCGCCTGTTCACGCCCCAGGAGAAGCTGATTCTGTACTTCGACGCCTCCATGAAGGGCCTCAACGAGGGCGCCCCCGTGAAATGGAGGGGGGTCACCATCGGCTCCGTTTACGAGGTGCTTCTCCGCCACAACCAGGCCTCCAACGACTTCGTGAACCCGGTCATCATCCAGGTGAACCCGAAGATCCTGCGCCAGAAATCGGATGAGCAGATCAACTTCGATGATCCTTCGTTTCTCAAGCGACGGATTGCGATGGGCCTGCGCGGCAAGCTGGATGCCGAGAGCCTGGTGACCGGAGTCTTGTACGTCGAACTGGACATGATTCCCAATGCGCCACCGCCGGTATTTCACCAGATCCGCGCCCAGTATCCCGAGATTCCCACCGTGCCGAGCGGCATCCAGGAGCTGCTCGCCAACCTGGCGCGGGTGGATTTCCGGGGGATCTCCGACAAGCTGAACACGCTGCTGGCCCGGCTGGATGAAAGCCTGGCGGCGCTGGACATCGGCAAGATCAATGACGGGGTCCTCCGGCTGCTGGGCTCGGCGAACCAGGTGCTGACCTCGCCGGACCTCACCAACTCCCTTGCCGAACTGCGCCTGACCCTCTCCGAGGCCCGCACCCTGGTCCGCGACACCGACGGCCATCTGACCGTCCTTTCAGGGCGCGCCACCAACACTCTCGGCGAGGCGGACCGATCCCTCCGCCAGTTGCGGCGCAGCCTTGAGACCCTGACTGGAATGATCGAGCCGGAATCCGCCCTCCGCAGCGACGCCACGATGGCCCTCGATCAGGTCGCAAACGCGGCCCGCGCCCTGGCCGACCTCGCCGAATTCCTCCAGCGCAATCCCAACGCGCTCCTCACCGGCCGCAAACCCCCGTCCGATTCCCCATGACCTCCCCCGTTCACCCTCATTTCCTGGCCTGCCTCCTGGCGGCGGCCGGCATTTTCCTGGCCGGATGCCTCCCCAAACCAAACACCTTGGCCACCCGGAGCTATGTCCTGTCGCCCCTGTCGGACTCCCCGCAGGCCGCCAAAGCCGCCGCCGGACCCGCCGTCGGCATCGGCATCGTCCGGATGCCCGCCTACCTGCTGAAGCCAAACATCGCCGTCCGGGCGGACACCAATGAGATCCGCTACCTGGAATCCTCGCTCTGGGCGGAGCGCCTGGACGGCGCGTTTCAGCGGGCGCTGGCTGCAGACCTCGCCGCGCAGATTCCCACGGACCGCATGCGGATCGGATCCTGGTCCGGCAGCGAAGTGGACCGCGCCGTGTACGTCACCGTGGACCGCCTGGATGTGGATGCCCAAGGCACGGGAACCCTCCATGCATGGTGGCGTCTGACTTCGGGAAACGGGGAGCAGACCTATCAGTTTGGGAATCCGCATCTCACCGAACCAGGCCCGGCGCCCGCACAGCATCCCGAGGCCATCGCGACCACGCTCAGCCGGCTGACCCAGCGCCTCGCCGACACCCTGGCCGCGGCCATACGGGCCTCCATGACTGCGCACGGCTCGCCTTAGGAACGGGCTCCCGACGGCCGGAATCCCCTCAAATCATCCGGTACACCGCGAGTGAGAGGCCCATGCCGACCAGGCCCACGATCGTCTCGCAGATGGTCCAGGTCCGCAGCGTCTGATTCACGCTCAGTCCCAGGGAATCCTTGACGATCCAGAAGCCGGAATCGTTGAGGTGGGAAAGGAACAGGGAGCCGCATCCGATGGCCACGACGATCAGCGCCTTGTGGTTCTGGCCCAGTTCCGGGTGCGCAGCCAGCACGGGCACCAGCAGCCCCGATGCGGGGGTGATGGCCACCGTCGCCGAACCCGTCGCCACCCGGATGAATGCCGAGACCAGCCAGCCATACATCAGCGGCGACAGGTGGGCCATCTCCCCAAGCCGGCCGATGGACTCCGCCACCCCGCTGTCCCGGAGGACGCGGGCGAAGCCGCCGCCGCCGCCAATCACCAGGATGGTCATGCCGACCGTCGCGATGGACGACTCCGTGAATTTGAGAACCTCCACCGGGCGGTAGCCGCAGGCCAATCCGAGGGACCAGGACGCGAACAACACGGCAATGGTGAGGGCGATGGTGGGATTCCCGATGAACGCCGCCGCCTCCCTCAGCGGATCCCCCTTCTCCAGCACCAGCTCCGCCACCGTTGCCACCAGCATCAGGAGCACCGGCAGCAGGATTGAAAACAGCGTGACACCAAACCCCGGGAGCCGGAACCCGGCGGGCAGGGTGTCGGCCTTGCGCGGAATGGGAGGGGGATGCGCCTCAACGCGCCTTACGGCCCAGCGCGCAAACAGCGGCCCCGCCACCGCGGCAGTGGGAATGCCGATGACAAATCCCCAGACCAGCACCAGCCCCATGTCCACCTTGAGATATTCCACGGCGACCACGGGTCCCGGATGGGGAGGCATGACCCCGTGCATCACCGAAAGGCACGACAGCAGGGGAAGGGTCAGGATCAGGAACGGCTGCTTGGTCTCATGGGTCAGGGTCAGCAGGATCGGCAGGAGGAGAACCAGTCCGACGGCAAACCATGTGGTGAGCCCCACCGCCAGCGCCAGTGCCATGATGCACCATTGGATTCGCGTCGGCCCGAAGAAGGCCACAAATCGCCGGGCGAGGACTTCAGCCCCGCCGGATTCCGCCAGAAGACGGCCGAGCATCGTGCCCAGTCCCACAATCGCCGCGATGCTGCCCAGCGTCACCCCCAGGCCGTCCGAAAAGGACCTGGCCACGCCCAGAAAGGTGTAGGCCGACTCCCGCCCACCGGCATCTCGGACCACCCTCCCCAGCATCACGGAGCCGCCGCCCACCACCAGCGATGCCAGGAGGAGGGCGATGAAGGCGTTGACCTTGAGGCGGGTGATGAGCAGGACCAGGGCGCCAATCGCACCCAACGCCAGCATGATGAGCTTCCAGTCGGTGGGACTCATGGGAAGGCCGCAACGCTGACATATCCCGTCCGCGGAGGGAAAGGGCGGAGCGGGAATTCCATGCCTCAACTTCCGATCGGAGCCCGGGGTGCTTCGACGAGGTCGACTCCGAAATTTGTCTCCCCAAACAGCATTCGTGGCGGTTTCATCGCGGCGCAATGTCCGACCAATCCGTCCCAACCGAGTACAAAGTCTGGGCTGCCGACGACGTGGTTTATGGCCCCGTCCCGGTGGAGACCCTGACGCAGTGGATCCGTGATGAGCGGGTGTTGCCGGAAACCTGGATTCACACCGTCGGCGACAACCGGTGGATCAAGGCCGGCGAACTGCCGGAGCTCGCAGATGCCTTTGCCGGACGGTCCGGTCCCAAGGCGGAGGCCGCCGCGGCGGACACCACTCTGCTGGTCTCCGGCCTGCGTCCGGGAATGCTCCGCCGGGT
>JAFLEG010000086.1:0-2869 GCA_017302195.1 Verrucomicrobiota bacterium | reverse complement strand
AGCAACTGGGACGATTTGTCCAGTTGATGGAAGTCGCCCGGGTGGAGGCCTACAAGCTGGTGGTCCAGCAGGGCTCGCCCGGAGATGCCATGTATGCGGTCCTCGACGGTGAGGTTCGCGCCCGCATCATGGCCGGAGGGAAGGAGACGGAGCTCGCCCGGTTCGGGCCAGGAGACATCTTCGGGGAGATGAGCCTCTTCGATGGCGGGCCCCGTTCGGCGGACGTCGTTGCCAACAGTGCGTCCACGCTGCTCCGCATCACCGCACAGCGCTTTGAACGCCTGTGCCGGGACCAGCCGGAACTGGCGAACCCGCTCCTCTTCGAACTGGCCAAGAGCCTGGCCAAGCGCATCCGCGCGGATGACAAGAAGATCGCCGACGTCTATCGCCTGGCGCGCGTGGGCGGCCTGGACTGAATCCCGTGTGGTTTGGAAAGCAAAAAGCCCGCCGTCTCCGGCGGGCTTTTTGTTGTCAATCGAACGGGAGAATCACTTCGTCTCCGCCGCAGGCGTGGCCGCGGAGGCTCCCTCGCCGGCCGCCTGATCCAGCGGGGTCTCCACCCACTCCAGGATGGCGGTCTTGGCGGCGTCTCCCTGACGCTGCCCCAACGGCACAATGCGGGTGTAGCCGCCCTGCCGGTCCTTGAACACCGGGGCGATGTGGTCGCACAGGAGGTGAACGACGTCGTGATGCTCCCGCCATTGCTCGCGCAACACCTTGCCCTTCACCTTGGGGGTGCCCTGGAAATGGGTGCGGGGCTGCTGCCGGAGTTTCGCCGCCAGCAACCGGCGGCAATGCACGTTCTCGGCCGTTGCCGCGGCCTTGGCCTTGGGATCCGACGCCGATGCCGCCACGTTCAGGGCGGCCTGGGCGCGCTTGCCGAGGGTGACCAGTTTCTCGGCAACCGGCCGGGCGGCCTTGGCCTTGGAAAGGGTCGTGGTCACCCGGCGGTGCTTGATGAGGCTGCCGACGAGGTTGGCAAGCATCGCATTGCGATGGTCGCCCTTGCGGCCGAGCTTTTTATTGCGCTTAAGGTGGCGCATGGAGGGAAGGGATTAGGAATTGCGGAGTTCCGCCGGCTGCGGGGCGGCGTCCAGCAGGGCCGGATCAATGTTCATGCCGAGCGCGAGACCAAGGGCCGACAGCTTCTCCTTGATCTCATTGAGCGATTTCTTTCCGAAATTGCGATACTTGAGCATCTCCTGCTCCGTCTTGAGGGCCAACTGCCCCACGGTGGTGATGTTGGCGTTGTTGAGGCAGTTCGCAGCCCGGACGCTCAACTCGATCTCGTTGACCGACATGTTGAGGAGCTTCTTGAGCTTGGCCTTCTCATCATCCACCGGCTTCTGCTCCTCCTCGAACTCCACGGCGTTCTTGTCGTAGCCGACAAAGACATCCAGGTGATGCTGCAGGATGGCCGACGCCTGCGTGAGCGCGTCGTCCGGGGAAAGCCGCCCATCAGTCCAGAGCTCCAGGATCAGCTTGTCATAGTCGGTCTTCTGCCCCACGCGCGCCTGTTCCACGGTGTAGCGGACCCGCGCAACCGGGGAGAAGAGGGAGTCAATGGCGATCACGCCAATGGCTTGATCCACCTTCTTGTTCTCCTCCCCCGGGCAGAATCCGCGTCCCACCTTGATCTCGAGCTCCATCTCGAACTTCTTCTTTCGGTCCAGGGTGCAAATGTGCTGCTCAGGATTCACCAGTTCGACATTCTGATTCAACTGGATGTCGCCGGCGGTGACCGCGCCCTCCTTGCTGACCGAGAGCAGCAGGGTTTGCGGCTCACGATTGTGGACCTTGAATTTGATCTTTTTGAGGTTCAGGACGATGTCCGTGACATCCTCAACCACGCCATCGACCGCGGTGAACTCGTGCATGGCGCCGTCAATCTTGACGGACACGATGGCAGCCCCTTCCAGCGAGCTCAGCAGCACGCGGCGCAGGGAGTTTCCGATGGTGTGGCCATAACCGGTTTCAAAGGGCTCGGCGACAAACCGGGCGAAATGATCGGTGGCATTGGCCTCATCCTTGACCAGCCTCTTGGGCAATTCAAAACGACCGAGACGAACAGGCATAATGACTGGGGTGCAATTTTAATCTGGACCGTGCCCAACGCCTACTCCCCGGCGCGGGACAATCCCGTATAATTGCTGACACATTGGGATCGCCGAACCGCGACGACCCCTTTACCTAACGGGAGTAAAATTCGACGACCGCCTGCTCGTTGGCGACAGGATGGATCTCATCCCGCGACGGCACGCGCAGGAGGCGGGCCTTCAGGTGCTCCTTGTCCAGGGCCACCCAGTCCGGAACCACGCGGCTGGTGGAGCCTTCCAGGGATTTGGCGGCCTGCTGACGGCTCACGGCGTGGTCCCGAACCTCGACCACGTCGTTCACCTTCACGGCAAAACTGGGCACGGCCACTTTGCGGCCGTTCACACGGACGTGGCCATGCGACACGAACTGGCGCGCCTGGGCGCGGGTGACGCCAAATCCGGCCTGAAAGACCACGCTGTCGAGGCGGGTCTCCAGAATCTGGAGCATCTTCTCGCCCGTGATGCCGCGCATGCGGAGCGCGCGCTCATACACGTTGCGGAACTGCCGCTCCAGAAGGCCATAATAGTAACGGAGCTTCTGCTTTTCTCCGAGACCGATGGCGTAGTCGCTGAACTTGCGCCGGGACTTGGGACCGTGAACGCCCGGGGGATAGTTGCGGCGCTCCAGATACTTGGAGGCGCCGAAAATCGGAACGCCAAAGCGGCGGCTGATGCGGGTACGGGGGCCGGTATAACGAGCCATAGTGCGGTAAATCAGGTTCCGGGTTTACACACGGCGCTTTTTGCGCGGACGGCAGCCGTTGTGCGGCACC
>JAFLEG010000085.1 GCA_017302195.1 Verrucomicrobiota bacterium | reverse complement strand
GGTGGGGCACACCCTCCATCAGGGGTCCCGCCTGCTGGCCGAGGTCTATCCGCATCCCGCGATGATCCGATTGTTCGGATTGGATCGCATCGTGAAGTACAAACGCGGCCCGGTCGCACGCCAGCGCCGGGAGTTTCGCAGGTTGCAGGCATTGATCGGCAACAGCCTGGGTACGCGCTTCCCGGAACTTGCGGTGAATGCGGCGGTGACCCAACTCCTGTCCGCACCGCGATCCAAGGAGGCGGAGGACTGTCTGGATGCCTTCTTTTGCGCCCTGGTCGGACTTCATCACTGGCGGCATCGCGGCCGGCGCACGGAGATCCTTGGCGATGTGGAAACCGGGTTCCTGCTGGTTCCTCGGGAGGATGCGCATGGAGAAGTGAAGGCCGTCGGAGACGAGGTGACGCTCTGACTTCCTCTTCCCTGCGGTCGGCTGTTGCTCCGGGCTGCGGGAATGACAACGCGCCGGTGGAGTCAGCGTCTCCTAACGTCGTCGGCTACGCAGACGAGGTGACGAGAACTCTGACATCCTCCCCCGCCCCGGCCGGCTCTCGCCCAACACGCCAGAATCTCAATGGCCGTGGGAGAGTTTGAGCCTCCTCACGTCGGCTCCTACCTCATTTGAGAAAGGATGAACGATGCGCATTGAGTGATGAGGTAAAGGCGGCAGTGATGGATCCCGCACCATCGTTGTCCTTGCGGTTCTGCCCACCGACGACAGCATTGGATGCACCATGTGGCATCTTCTCCAGACAGCGGTGGCAGCGCTGTTGCTGCTGCTTGCCGGGTGCGGCCGGCCGGGGGGTGGCACGGCGGCTCTGCCGGAGTGGGCTCCCGGGCTGGCCTACACCAACTCGCGGGTGGCGAAGGGTCCGTGGTCCATCCACATCGTGCGCATGGAGCGTGGGCGTCCGGAACTGGCCCTGGAATCAGTCCACGCCGGCGGACGCGCCCTCGGGTTGAGCCCCCTCACCGAGCAACTGCGTCAGATCGTGGCGGACCTGGGCGCACCCGTGGCGGCGGTCAATGGAGACTTCTACCAGCGGGATCGTCCGCACGCCGGCGATCCCCGCGGCCTTCAAATTGCGAATGGGGAACTGCTGAGCGCGCCCGATGGCGGCGCGGCGTTTTGGACCGATGCCGGAGGCCAACCCCGCACGGGACCGGTACGCTCCCGCCTCCAGGTGGAATGGCCCGAGGGCGGGCACTCCCCCATGGGATTGAACCAGGAGCGGGGTCCGGACGACATGGTGCTGTTCACGGAAGCTGCCGGACCGAGCACGCAGACACCCCGCGGACGGGAACTGATCCTGATCCCCGAGGGGAGCAGTCCCGCCCGGCCGGTCCGACTGGCGCCGGGGGCCCAGGTGACCGCGCGTGTCCGGGAAGTCCGGGAGCAGGGCGACACGCCGATCGCTCCGGGCACCTGGGTGCTGTCCCTGGGTCCGGAAGCCGCCCGGAAGCACCCCGTCCCCGCCGTCGGCAGCCTGCTCACGCTTTCGACCGCCACCGAGCCCGATCTCGCCGGATCCCGCACCGCCATCGGAGGGGGCCCGGTGCTGATCACCCAGGGACGGGTGCAGAAGATCCGAGCCCCTGAAGGCGAGGATTCCTACGTCTTCACTTCCATGCAGGAGCAGCATCCCCGCTCGGCGGTGGGCTGGAATGACACGCATCTCTTCCTGGTGCTCGTGGATGGACGACAGCCCGGACTGTCCGTCGGCATGACCCTGGAGGAATTGGCCCGAACACTCCGGGATCTGGGCTGCACCGAGGCGATGAACCTGGACGGTGGTGGATCCGCCACGCTCTGGGCGGACGGACGAATCCGGAACAGCCCCTGCGACGGACAGGAGCGTCCGGTGGCCAACGCACTGGTGGTGACCAGGAAGACCAACGGCCCTGCCGGAGGGACGGGTTTTACGAGTCCCTGAACCGGTCCTCGCCCGCGACACGCGGGCCGGAAACGCAGGCTGCCCTTGGAGACGTCGCTTTGCAGTGGGCTTCAACCACGAACCGGGCGTTCATTCCCCTGCCCGCGCGCTCGCCGAGTCCAACGCCAAAGCGGTGGCAAGCCACCGCAGTCCCAAGACTGCTCATCCCCCCGCATTGGCATTGGCGCAAGTCCTGCGTAGCGTTCACGTTGATGGTCGCGGTGGTTGGTTCATCCAAAGACGCGCTGAAGTGCCTCCTGATGCTGGCGCTGGCGAGCGCCATGCCGGCAATGGCCAGCGGTCCCGGGGGGCCGTCCCCGGGGCGTCCGGACCGCGGCTATGGCTATGTGCACGACACGGTTCCGGCGGTGCCATGGTCCATTCATGTCTTCCGGGTTTCGAGGGCGAGGCGGGACCTTGCCTTCACCACCACCCTGGGCCGGGGCGACCGGCTCGGCATGGGGACGGTGTCCGAGCAGATGCGCCGGTTTCCGGCGGAACTGGGCACGCCGCTCGCCGCGGTGAATGGCGACTTCTACGTCAGTGAACCCGAACCGCTGGGAGATCCCCGCGATCTGCAGATCCGGGATGGCGAACTGGTCAGCGCTCCCACCGGCCACGCCGTGCTCTGGTTGGACGCCTCCGGGGCACCCCGCTCGACCAACGTGGTCTCCCGGTTTCGCGTGGTCTGGCCGGATGGCACCAGCACCCCGTTCGGACTCAACGAACTGCGCGAACCCGGCGCCGCGGTGCTCTACTCGGCCGCCGTGGGTGCCAAGGCCTGGAGCGAGGACGGCACGGACCTGATCCTCGAACGACACGGCACCAACACCTGGCTCCCGCTCCGGGCCGGAACCGAATTCACCGCCCGGGTGCGGGAAGCCCGTACCGGCGGCGGCGCCCCTGTGCAGCCCGACACCCTGGTCCTGTCCCTCGGGCCCAGACTCGGGGATGCCCTGAAACAGGCCGTCCCCGGCGCCGTGCTGCGGTTGGTCACGGAGACCGTTCCGGATCTCTCGGGTGTCACCACGGCCATCGGCGGCGGTCCGACCCTGGTGCGCAATGGGCGGCCCATGGAGTGGTCCGGATTCCTGCTCCGGCATCCGCGCACCGCCATCGGATGGAACGACGAGCAGATCTTCCTGGTGGAGGTGGACGGGCGACAGGGCGACCTCTCGGTGGGCATGACCTTTCCCGAACTCGCCGAGTACCTGGTCAAGCTGGGATGCCGGGAGGCCATCAACCTGGATGGAGGCGGCTCGGCCACCATGTGGGCCCTGGGACAGATCGTGAACAGTCCCTCGGAGGGTCAGGAACGCGCCGGGGCCAACAGCCTGGTGGTGTATTTGCGGCGTCCGCAGCCCGCGGAAACCGACCGGACCCCATGAACCGGCCCGCCGCCCTTGCCGCGTTGGTGATCGGCGCAGGGCTGGCGGCTTGGGGACTCTCCCGTCACCGGACCTCCCCGCTTCCTGATGCAGATCCCTGGACGACGTTGGTGGTTCCAGTGAGCGTGGAACTCACCCCCGCCGCCCTGGAATCTCTCCGCAGAGCCCCGCGCACCGATGTCCCGGCGCAGGTCGAACTGGGCGGCCGGATGCTTCCCAACGCCCAGATTCATCTGAAGGGCCATGGAAGGTTCCGCCCGGTGGACGACCAGCCCTCGTTCACCGTTTCGTGGAGCAGTCCGGAAGGTCCCCGCCGTCTTCACCTGGAGAACTCCCTGGAAGATCCCAGCCGCCTCCACGCATTCCTGGGCAGTTCGCTGTTCCGCGAGGCAGGAATTCCCGTCCCCGAAGTGCGGCACGCACAGGTCCGCGTCATGGGTCGTCCGCCGGGGCTTTACGTGCTGCGGACCGGTTATGATCGGGAATACGTGCGGACCGCCTTCGGCATTCCCGACGGAGTGGTTCTGGAGCCCGTGGGTGGCGCCGACGTGGATGGGACATTCCAGGCATCCGGCGGACCGGCTCCGGAGGCGGCACCGCGAGCCCAGGATGCCGTGGCACGGTTGGCGCGGGATGCTGCGGATCCCGACCTGGAGCGACGCTGGGCCTCGTTGGAGCAGCGCCTGGAGGTCGGGAGGTTCGCCACCCTGCTCGCCGGCGAGGCGTTGCTGGGGCATTGGGATGGCTACGGGGTGGCCCGAAACAACTACCGGATCCACTGGGATCCCGCCTCGGGCCGGTGCGTCGTTCTCTCACATGGCATGGATCAGTTGTTTCCGGAATCGGCCTACCCGGTCCGGCCCATCGTCTCCAGCCTTCTGGCCCGTACCTTCCTGGAAACCCGTCAGGGCCGTGACCTGTACGAGCGGGAGTGGTCACGGCTGGCCGTTGCCTGGATGGATCCCGACGCGCTGTGCCGTCGCGTCCGGGATCAGGTGGGCCGGCTCGAGCCTCATCTTTCCAACGCCCAGCGGAGCACGCTTCGGGAGGAATCCCGCGACCTGGAGCGCCGGATCACCCAACGCTGTGCCGCGGTGGCAGGCGCCACCACCCACATGTGGTAGGGCTCGGGCTCCTGCACGACCCCAATTTCCCCCGCAGCGCGTGTGGAGTCGCTGCGGGGAACGGGGGAAGTACTGCGCGTTGGCACTTACCACGATCCCCGTCGTTTGTCCACAGGCGCGGCGGATTCAGATGGGGACTCGGGCACCTCCTCCCTCCAGGGAGGGACGAGCTTCGCGAGTCCCTGATCAATGCCGCTGCGCGTGTGGAGTCGCTGCGGGGGTCGTGGGAGGCAATGCGCGTCGGGGCTTCCCGCGATCCCCGTCGTTCATCCACAGGCGCGGCGGATTCAAATGGGGTCGGGGTGGAACGCGACCCACATCTGGTGGGGCTCGGGATTCCGCGCGACCCCAATTCGGCTGCCAACCGGGAAGTTGACGGGGGTCCGGGGCAGGCGCATACCCGGATCACCCTCAGAGAGTCTTTCCCCTCGACCCATGCATGCCCCGATGTTGTTGGTAACCGCCCGGATCACGCGGAGCCTCCCCGGCCTCCTGCTCGGCTGCCTCCTGGGGGCCGGGTCGGCGGGCGCCCACGACTGCGGCCCGGCGCAGATCGAGGTGAAGGCCGGACGCAGCTACTTCTGGCGAATCCACGCCGACCGCACCGAGACCCTGAGCCAGTACATCCCGGTGGTGGCCGGACCCGCGGGCACCGTGGAGGTGTTCCCCCGGAAGGTTTTCTTCGCGCACCACGGCGACTTCATCATCACCGGACTCCAGCCCGGGACGAATCAACTGGTGGTGAACTGGTTCTATCCGCGCACCCCGGCGGCCGGCATCTGTGCGGTGACCCTGGTGGTGGTTCCGGACGACGGAAAGCCCGACTTCCAGTCGCAGCACCTGAGCGGCGAGCTGGTGACGCGCCCGGGGGAACCGGCCATTTCCGCGGTGCAGTTGAATTCGCTGATCACCAACTCCATTCCGGACGCCGCCCTCAAGCTGCTGGTCTTCGCCCAGTGCTATGGCGGCAATCTCGCCCTGTCGCCGTTGTTCCGCGACGCAAAGAACACGGCCATTTCGTCCGGCACCAGCCCCAATCAGCAGGGCCGCTACGGCGGGTTTCACGACGATGCGGCGCGCGGGTTCCGCCCGGAGGCCGGACGCACCGCCCTCGACCTGCATGAGGACGGCTCGGCCGGCAAATCCACCATCTGGGCGGAACGCGCCGACGCCACCGGCTCTCAGGGCGAGATCTTCGCGTGGTCGGAATGGCCCCGCATGTCGGGAGGGCTGCCACTGGGCAGTTTCCCGCTGGATCCGGTGACCCCCGACGGTGCGGTGCGCAGCCGCCACATCGTCATCTTCGCCGGACGCCCCACGGTCATGAAGGAGGACGTGCTCACCCAGAACGGAATTACCATCCCGGAGGAAGGCGGCGTGCAGCAGACCTTCTCCGACGCCGCGGATCGCGATCAGATCCGGACCAACTTCCAGGGCCAGGCCAACACCACCATCCGGACCGTGGGCGGACGTCCCTCCTTCACGCAGTATGTTCCCTTCATCAACAACTCGGGCGTGGACGGCTGGGACTACCCCGGGGATCTGGACGGTCTCAAGCGCGCCATCGAGGAGGCCGGCACCGCCATCCGCAACGCGCCGGATCCGTCCAAGGAACAGTTCATCCTCTACGTGGCGGATCACGGCGAACAGGGGGTCCCGTTGTCCAAGACCCGCACCGCCGTGGCGCCCCACTCCACGGCTGCCGTGGGATCCAACGCCGTCCTGCCGGCATCCCAGGACCCGCTGTCCGGCACGCTGCAACGCCAGCCGGACAACCAGCCGCAGCTCCGGGTGCAGGTCGCCCCTGGCACCCGGCGTTCCTGGGGGCCGACCGCGGGTGGCCTGCCCTCCATAGCCCCCGGTGACGTGGGACTGCGGCTGCTGCCGGACGGCGGCGCGCCGGTGATCCTGGAGGAATTTCGGGCGGATGTTGTGGACCTGGATGACGACGGGGACCTGGGATCCCTTCCGGGCGAGGGACTGTGGCTCCACTTCCCGGTTCCGGAGCCACAGATCCTCACCAACCTGCTCGGCCGTGCGCTGACCATTGAGGCGGTGAACCACGGCAACCGGCTGCTGGAATTCAGCGATCTCACGCTGCTCACCGGCGGCATCGCCGCGGACAACGGCGATCCGCAGCCGCACCTGGACGATGTCCGGCAGCGGGGTCCGTCCGAACTTGAGCTATCCCTCGGCGGACTTCCCCGGCGGCGCTACACGGTGGAGACCTCCACCGACCTGGTCCGCTGGACCCTGTTGAAGGAGCACACGCTCTCCGCCTTCGCCGACACGGTGGTGATCCCCATCGGGCCGGATCCCGGACACCGCTTCGTGCGGGTGCTGAAGGCAGAGCCCTGAATGTTGGGCGGGGGCATGTTCCATCCGCGACTGCTTTTGCATCCAAGGCGCCCGTGGAGGAACGACGCGCATCGAGGGAAGCTCCCACGCGCAGCGCGTCCCCCGTTCCCCGGAACGACCTCACACACGCTGCGGCCGAATATGGGGTCGTGCAGAAGCCCGGCCCTACCAAGTCGTTGGGTCGCGTTCCATCCGCGACCCCATTTGGATGCGAGGCGCCCGTGGACGAACCACGGGGAACCCGGGGAGCATCGGCGCGTTGGCACATCCCTCCCTCCCCAAGGCGACTCCACGCGCCAAGCGGAAGAAGTCACGGACATGCGGAAGCCCGTCCCTACCCGTTTGGAGGCGAAGTGACGGAAGCGCGTGACCCTGTGTCGCCCGCCTGCGAGGGTGCGCCCGCGACGTGGAGGGATTTGATGTCATCGTGCTGGGGGCGGGCGCGGCGGGGTTGTTCTGCGCGGCCACCGCCGGCGCGCGGGGACGACGCGTGCTGCTGCTGGAGCACCATGCGCGGCCCGGAAACAAGATCCTCATTTCCGGCGGCGGCCGCTGCAACTTCACCAACCGCGACGCCACCGCCGCCCAGTACGTCACCTCGGGCAGTCCGCACTTCGTCAAATCCGCGCTGGCGCGGTTCGGCCCCGCGGACTTCCTCGCGCTGGTCGAGAGGCACGGCATCGCCTGGCATGAGAAGAAGCTGGGACAGCTCTTCTGCGACCAGAGTTCGCGTCAGATCCTGCAGTTGCTCGAGTCGGAATGCGCCGACGCCGGCGTGGACCTGCGGCTCAACTGCCGCGACGTGACCGTGAGCCGTGCGGCCCCCGCGACCGGGACCGGTGTCCGGACAGGCTTCGACCTCGCCACCAGCCTGGGCGCCTTCCACGCCCCGGCGCTGGTGGTGGCCACCGGCGGCCTGTCCTTCCCCAAGCTCGGGGCAACCCCCTTCGGCTACGAGCTGGCCCGGCAGTTCGGCCTCCGGGTGGTCCCGCCGCGTCCCGGCCTGGTGCCGTTGATTCCCGGCGGTGACATGGCGGCCGAACTTTCGGAGCTCGCCGGCATCTCTCTGGACTGCGAGACGCAGGCGGGTCCGGACACCCCCGCCTTCCGCGAACACCTGCTGTTCACCCACCGCGGTCTGAGCGGCCCGGCCATCCTCCAGGTTTCCAACCACCTCCAGCCCGGAGAGTCGCTGCGGGTGAACCTGCTGCCCGACCAGCCTGCGCTGGCCTTCCTCGGCGACCGTTCGCGGGGCGCCCTCACGGTCCGTCAGGCGCTCCGGGGGCTCTGGCCCGACCGCTTCCTGCAACGCTGGACAGCCCGGCACGCGACGGAGCGTCCGCTGGCGCAATGGTCGCGCCGCGACCTGGAGGCCCTGGCGGCTCGCCTCGGGTCCTGGACGCTGCCCATCGTGGGCGACGAGGGGTATCCCAAGGCCGAGGTGACCCTGGGCGGCGTGGACACTGCGGAACTGTCCTCCAAGACCCTGGAGAGCCGCCAGGTTCCTGGACTGCATTTCATCGGCGAGGTGGTGGATGTGACGGGCTGGCTGGGCGGCTACAATTTCCAGTGGGCCTGGGCCAGCGCCCACGCCGCCGGCCAGGCGGTGTAGGCTGCGAGAAACCGCATTCCGGACTTGTCTCGGAGCGCCGGCCAGGCGTTATCTGATGCATGAGCATACCCTCCCTGGCCCAGGTCCGGCGCGCCTTCACGCTGATCGAACTCCTGGTGGTCATCGCCATCATCGCGATCCTCGCCGGCATGCTGCTGCCGGCCCTCGCCCGCGCCAAGGGCAAGGCCCTCACCATCCGGTGCAACAACAACCACCGGCAGATCGGGATCGGGCTGCACCTCTACGCGGATGACAACAACGACTCTTATCCGCTCTACCCAGACTGGGGAACGATGGGTGGGAAGACCGGGAGAATGACGTTGCATGATCGCCTCCGCACCCAGCCGACCAACCGCCCGATGAACAAATATGTGTCTGCCTTCGAGTCGTGGCACTGCCCGGCCGACAAGGGAGATTCCCTCTACGAAAATGATTTCAAGCTGGCCAGGGTCAAAAGCTGCTTCGACGCGTGGGGCAACAGCTATTTGACGGTCTGGGCCGTGGACAACATTCGCGTCAAGCACGTCACCGCTGACTCGACCGCAGCTCGAAATAGCACCCAGGGCACCTCGATGAAATCCAGCGAAGTCGCCATCAGCGCCTCCAACAAGCTCATTCAGGGCGACTGGCCCTGGTGGGGTGATCGTGACAAGCGGCATCGGATGAGCCAGTGGCACAACTTCAGGGGACAGTATCGGTTCAACGTGCTCTTTGGCGATGGTCACACGGAGTTCTTCGCGTTCCCCAACGAAGTGAGCCAGTGGCAGTATCAGAATTCACCGAAGCCCGATCCTGGCTACAAATGGTGGTAACCCGGATCTGGTGCCGCGGCGCGCATTCCCTGTAACCCGGGGTGATGGACGGTTCAGGAAACCGTGCATGGAGACCTCATCACCCCCTGCCCTTTGCCCGGGCTGCCAGAATCCGCTCGAACCCGGCCGCGCCCAGGGACTCTGTCCGCATTGCCTCCTGGCCCGGGCCGCCCTCGCCACGGAACCGGAGGTCCTGGCCGGACTCCCGGATCCCGCCGCCGTGGCGGCCGCCTTTCCGCAATTGGAGATCCTGGGCCTGATCGGACGGGGCGGCATGGGCATCGTGTACCGGGCCCGGCAGAAATCGCTCGGACGCCTGGTCGCCCTCAAGCTGCTCGCGCCCGGACGGGAGCGGGATCCGTCCTTTGCCGCACGCTTCTCACGGGAGGCCCGGGCCCTGGCGGCGCTGAATCATCCGAGCATCGTCACGGTGCACGATTTCGGCCTGTCCGCGGAGCCCGGCGGGCCTCCGGAGGACGGATTCTACTTCCTGCTGATGGAGCATGTGGACGGCGTGAACCTGCGTCAGGCAATGGCCGCCGGACGGTTCTCCCCGGAACAGGCGCTCACCCTCGTGCCGGCGGTGTGCGAGGCGCTGCAGTTCGCGCATGAACGCGGCATCGTGCACCGCGACATCAAGCCGGAGAACCTGCTTCTGGACCGTGACGGCAGGATCAAGATCGCCGACTTCGGCATCGCCCGGATGCTTTCGGGGGATCCCGACCGCGGCACCGGGACCGAGGCGGGAGACGTCGCGCCGGAGCGGCACACGGTGGCCGGAACGCCCCAGTACATGGCCCCGGAGCAGCGGACCGCAGGCGTCCGGGCCGATCACCGGGCCGATATCTACTCGCTGGGGGTGGTGCTCTACGAACTGCTCACCGGCGAACTGCCCGCAGCCCGTCTGGAACCGGTGTCGCGCAAGGTGGTGGTGGACGTCCGGTTGGACGAGATCGTGCTCCGGGCGCTGGCCGAGAATCCCGAGCGCCGCTATGCCACCGCCGGGGAGTTTGCGACGCAACTGGCAACCGTGGCCGGCTCCGGCAGGTCCTCGCTGGGGCCGGCTCCGCGCCTGCTCAGGAGCGGCACCAGCACCTGGACCACCCCCGAGGCGCTGGCGGACTGGCGCACACAGCTTTCCCTGGCGCGCACCCGCGGCCCGCTCCTGCTCGACGAGCGGGCGCTCACCCACCGGGGCCCGGAGACCACCACCACCCTCCTCCTCTCGGACATCCGGGAGGTCAGCATCGGACGGTACAGCCGCGGGATGAACCCTGCGGGCG
Organism: Verrucomicrobiota bacterium; assembly: GCA_017302195.1. GTDB lineage: Bacteria > Verrucomicrobiota > Verrucomicrobiia > Limisphaerales > UBA9464 > UBA9464. The sequence goes on along the minus strand of JAFLEG010000085.1, from coordinate 65 downwards.
TGGATATGCTTCGCATCGCCTATGAAGCGGACGGTCAGGTTCGGCAGGCGCTGGTGACGCCCCTG
>JAFLEG010000084.1 GCA_017302195.1 Verrucomicrobiota bacterium | reverse complement strand
GAACAGGCCCGTGCCCGGGACCCGGAGAAGCGCGGTCTGAACTTCATCATCAATTCCACGATGGATTCCGCGGTGGCCCAGCCCGTGAATCAGATTGATCCCGCCACCGGACAGGTGATCCCGGCGGCTCCTGCCGAGCCCGTGGACCTGAACAACGTGATCATCCGGCTCAACCCGCCGCTCCGAAACATTCGCCTGGCGGATGCCATTGACGCCATTGCCAAGGTGGCCGAGCGCCCCTTGAAGTACAGCGTCGAAGACTACGCCATTGTCTTCACCCAGAAGCTCGCCGAGGCGCCCCCCCTCTACACCCGGACATTCCGAGTGAATCCAAATACCTTTCAGCAGGGTATGGAGGCGATTGTCGGATTCCCATTCGGGAACATCACGGTCGGCAGCCAGGGCGGCGGCGGTGGTGGTGGTGGCGGTGGCGGTGCGGGCGGCCAGAACGGCCAACAGGGCATTTTTAGCGTTCCCCGGGTGGATCCCACTGGAAGTGGGTTTGGAGGTGGCCAGGGCGGTGGCGCAGGTGGCGGCGGTGGTGGCGGTGGCGCTGGAGGTGCTGGCGGCATCGGTGGTGTGGGCATCAGCAATGTGACGCGGACCAACAACATGGCCAGCGTCAGCATCATGGTCCGCGAATTCTTCACCGCCTGTGGCGTCAATTTTCCCCAAACGATTATTCCTGGACAGAACGGTGCGGGTGGGGGTGGATTTGCACAGCAGCAGCAGTTGGGACCCAACGGTCAACCTCTGGACCCGAACGCCAACCAGAAGGCGCTCTTCTTCAACGACCGGACCGGCATCCTTTTTGTGCGGGCCACGTTGGCGGATCTCGACATCATTGAACGGGCAATCCAGATGCTGAATGTGGCGCCCCCGCAGGTGGAGATCGAATCCCGATTCGCCGAGGTGACCCAATCGGACGCCAAGGCGCTGGGATTCCAGTACTACCTCGGGAATTGGTTGAGCGGCGGCGGCAAGGTCGGCTGGCAGGGTGGCACGGCACCCAGTTTCGGAAGCCCGCAGTCGTCCGGCTCCACAGCAAATCCTTACGGTACCTTTCCGGGCGTTCCATTCTCGGATGGATCGTCCGGCACTCCGATCAACCTCTTCGACACCACGATCGCGCCCAATGCGACCGACCAAAACCTCACCGCCGGGGTACGCAATACCTACACCGACCTGAATCGCAACACGACTCCGATTCCGACGATTGCCACCATCACCGGCATCCTCACCGATCCGCAGTTCCGGATTGTCATCTCCGCGCTGGAGCAGCGATCCGGGGTGGACGTGCTGGCCACGCCGAAAGTCACCACCCTGAGCGGACGTCAAGCCCAGGTCGTGGTGGCTGACGTGCGCTCGGTGGTGACCGGGGTGGATCTCCAGCAGAACGCCAGCGGTGGCAATACCGGCGGCGGCACGGGCTTCCAGAACGGCGGCGGCGGTGTCGGTTCGACGATCAACTATCTGGTGCAGGCCATTCCGTTTGGGCCCGAGTTGAACGTGATTCCCTACGTCTCCTCGGATGACGTCTCCATTCAGATGACGATCATCCCTTCCTTCACCGAGTTCGTCGGCTATGACGACCCGGGTCCGTTTAATCCCCAGGCCCAGTCAGTCGCAGGAAACAGCCTGGGCATCCCGGTCACAGCCGCATTGCCGCTGCCGCGTCTGCGCACCCGCCAGGTGGTCACCTCGGCGATCGTGTGGGACGGGCAGACCGTCGTCATCGGCGGCCTGATTGCTGAGGAGTCCACCAAGCAGCGGGACAAGGTGCCCGTGCTCGGCGACATGCCGCTCATCGGCCGCCTGTTCACCAGTGAGGCCTCCGTGACGCAGAAAAAGAACCTGCTCATCTTCGTCACCCCAACCATCCTGGATCCTTCGGGCAAGCGGGTGAATGACCCCAACAACATGCCCTACGATGTCAACACCGTGCCGTCTCAGTCGGGCTTCAAGGCCAACTGAACGCCGGAACCTCCGTGCGCGGCAAATCCGGTTGGAACCGCGTGCGGGGGCCGTTGCGCCAACAACTGTTTGCACTAATAAATCTGACGCCTAGTTTTCAATTTGCGTCCCTTTGATCCCGTCGAGCGCTATGTTCTCCCCGATATCGGTTGGCCCCTCTTCGTCCGCTTTGCGGACGGCAGCCGTCGCCCGGACACTCGCCGGTAGCTTGATGGCCGCGGCGTCGATGATGGCCGCCTCGCCCGCAGTTCCGCTGGTGCCCGAAGGCAGCCAATATGCTCCAGCAGGCAGCCCGATGGGCGACCAGTTGGCGCCGAGTGTGGCGTTTCGATCAAATGGAGGTTGCCTGGTCTGGCACGACAACTTTACCGATGGCGACGGATTTGGGGTAAGTGCCCGCCGGCTCTCCGGGCAGTTATCCGGTCTCAGTTCGCTTCGGGTGAATGAGGACTCCGTTGGGGACCAGCAGAACCCGCAGGTGGTGATTCTGGCTGATGGCTCCAATCTGATTGTCTGGCAAAGTGGTGTTCGCGAGGCCCAACGGATCCTTGGACGGGTCCTAAAGGCGAACGGTCAGTTTGCGGGACCTGAATTCCAGATTTCGGCTGAGGGAACCGACAATCGGAATCCCAGCCTCTCGGTCTCTGGCGACAATACCGTTTTCGTGGTCTGGAGTGCGGATGGAGTGGATGGCAATAGAACCGCGGTGCAGGGAAGGATGCTTGATGCCAGCGGAACCCCGATTGGGCAGGCATTCCAGCTCAACCAGGAGTCCAAGTTCAATCAGCGCGACCCCGTTGTCACCACCACCGGGGATGGCAGCCTGGTTGTGGTATGGATCTCGGAGCACCAAAGATTCGAGAACAGCGTTGATGTCTTTGCGCGCCGGTTTTCGGCCAATGGCAAGGCCCAGGGAGACGAGTTCGTCATCAACACTTCGCGGCGCCCGTGTGCCACCGCCACGGTCGTCGGGCTGTCTGGACAGGGGTTCCTCGCTTCTTGGTCAGAACATGACGATTCAGACAAGCGGCATCTTTGGGATGTTATGCTTCGGGTCTGGGGCGACAGGGTGGCCGAGACTTCGCCGATCCGCATTAACCAGCGACAAATTGGGGTCCAATTCTTCCCGCGATTGGCAGTGATTGATGGTCTCGTACTTGCAATTTATCGAAGCGGGGGCGGAGACGGCCGAGGCGAGGGGATTGTGGGACGCTGGCTTGAATCCGACGGACAGTTCGCCAGTGACGAGTTTATCGTGAATTCGAAGACCGCCGGCGACCAGATGAATCCTACTCTGGCCGGGGATGCTTCGGGTCGACTGATTGCAGTTTGGTCCACCTTCTCTGGAATTTCCCGCGGCATGGACTTGGCCGCCCAGCGGTTCGGTCGACCCGAAGTACCCTTGCCTGCAGGACCGCTGCCGTACGTCTTTGCGGCGTCTTCTTCCAGGCTCCTCGTTACCTGGCCTGAGGTTCACGGATTTGAGGTCGCTGGTTACGAGGTTTATGTAAACGGATCGACACTGGCCCATACAACTGCGTCAAACAGCTACGTCCTGAGCGGACTGCCTCCATCGTCAAGCACCTCGGTGCGGGTGGGCTACGTTTTGACCGATGGGCGCAGATCCGCGCTCTCCCCGTCCGCCACGGGAGTTACTTGGGGAGAGGATGACAACGCTGACGGTCTTCCCGACGATTGGCAGCTCTCCTTTTTCGGAACGCGCCGTGAGCTGTGGCCATCACCCGTAGATGATTCGGATGGCGATGGCGTCAGCAACCGGAACGAATTCCTCTCGGGCACAAACCCGACTTCCGCAGCGAGCCTTCTTCAAGTCCTTCTGGTTGAGTCTCCCCAAGGGCCTCTTCTGACATGGAATACCATGCCGGGTGGAATTTATCAGCCCCAGTGGTCTTCCAATCTCCGGGATTGGTCGGACCTTGGTTCGCCGCGTCTGGCCCCCTCCGAAGTGGATTCCTTACCCGCCTCGGACACACCGGCCAATTCGTATTACCGCGTCACCTTCCTTCGCTGAAATCATGCGCTCGATTCTCAACAAGACATTCGCGGCCACCGTTCTGCTCGCTTCGTTGACGGCGGTTCACGGGTTTTCTCTGCTCGGGCCATTTGACCCGGAGTATCAGACGGAGGAACTGAACTACGGTCGGGCAACCGTGCTGGCGGACATCGGCGATCTTGGAGGGCCGATGAACCTGAGTGAAGAGTACCGCTTTGGTTCACCGGTGTTGGTTTACGGTTTTGACTCCACGTTCACTGAATTCTTTGGTGATGCAGGGGTTGAGGCGGTCGAAGGTGCAGTGGAGGTGTTAAATGATCTGCCCATGGTTTCGGCGATGAGCCCCGGGTTAGAGGAGTTTCAACTAAACACGACTCGCTTCAACGTGGTGGCACAGCAGTTGAGACTGCTGGATCTAAAATCGATGTCACTATCCCTGCTACTCCAGCAGATGGGTTTAGCCGCGCCGGAACGCTTCACTTGGACATTGCGGGACCGGTGGCCAATCCCAAACACCCAGCCACAGCAGTACACTTACATGGTGATCCAGCGAAACCTGGATCCACTGACATGGCAGTATTCGAGCTACGTCAACAACACGCTCTATACCTACCAGATGTTCCACAGTATTGATCCGGATTTCTCAGACGCTCAGGAGGTCTCGGTTGATGTTGGAAATCCAAATGTGTCAGTCATCGCGTTGGCCAGCGTCCAGGCCGGTTTCGTTGATCCGCGAGTCCGTTCGCAGATTTACGGTCCTGGAAGGGGCGTCTTTGGAGGCTTCGGATTGTTCTACTCCGGAATCACCCGCGATGATGCCGGAGGCATTCGATATCTCTACCGGACAGGGAACGTGAACTGGCAGGCACCACCGCTGGGCTCTAGCGGCGGTGGTGGTGGTGGCGGTGGCGGTGGATCCTCTCCTTGGACCATTGTTGGTTTCGAGGTGTTGAACCCTCTTCCTGGATCCCCATGGAATGTGGTGGGGGGTGGAATATTTGGTTTCACCAACACCGTGGGCGATGGAGGAGTGATTGTCGGGGCGGCTCCCCCGGATGGAGGACGCGGTGGTCCTGGTAAACTCGCCTTCGTCAGGGTGGATGTGGATCCGCTGCTTGGTCAGTATACTACGCCGGTGACCATCAGGTATCCAGAGACAGTGATTAACGCGCAAGGGGTTCAGATTCAATCATTTGTCACACGAGTCATCACACAGCCTGATGTGCTATTTACTGCCGCTGATGTCGGGGTTCCTGGCGATGCCTCCCAGCCATACACCTATGGGATTTCTGGCGTTAGCTTCACCCAAGTTCAGAATCCTGGTGGAAGCCCACTGATCGCCGCGGGTCCCGGGATTATCGAGCCGGGCGTGGTGCTTGCCTTCAACAAGGTGGGACCTTGGGTCTACAATGTTTTGGATACGGCAGAAGAGGATGGAATCCGAGGCTTTGTGTGGGGTTCGTTCGACGGCACGACGAATACTCCCATCGTTTATCCGCAGGGAGCCACTGCCGAACAGATTGAATCGTTGCTCTTCGAATAGCCATCACCCAACTCTGGAAGCATATGCGAACTTTGCTACGACTCGGTACGGGATTATTGGTGGCCTCGTCACTCTTGGCTGATCCGGCGCCGCTGTTCCTGAACCAAGGCCTGCTGGACGAACCCACCGTCATTGATGCCACCGTTGTCATCAACACGGGAACGATTCAAATAGGTTCTTCGGGGGGCTTTGAAGACCCCGTGCTTCCCTATGAGACGCAGAACACTCTGGTGTTCACGAACCGGGGTCAGATTTTCGCGGCGCCTGGAATTAACTTCCTCAACGTCAATAGCGCCGGCATTCGTGGTCCGGCTGGAATGTTTTACAATGGTCCAGGGGCTCTCATTTCTGCCGAATTTAGCGAGTTCAACAATGCGGGATTCGGCGGATTTTTCAGCAATCCGTACCTGCCGTTCTACGGCGGATATCTGAGCATTCAGGCGACCAACATCGTAAACCGGGGCACTCTCGAAGGGTTCTACGCTGGCGACATCCAGATCCATGGTGAAAACGTGGATCTCTCCGCCAGTCGCCTTGGAGAGGGTCCGATCCCGTTCAGTACCTATTTTGCCGGCGAGACCAATTTTTTTCCGGAATCGATCGTCGAGGACCGGTGGTGGCGTTACAGCGAGACGGGAGTGAATCCGAACTCCTTGGCGACTGAAGGCGCTGCTGGATTGATCGTCCAGACCCCGCAGTTCCGCATATACACCCAGGTCGTAGATCAACCCGACGATACCGGCGGCCCATTTCGCCAGCTAACGCTTATCAATCCTTTGGCCTTCATCAACAAGACGCAAGCTTCGGAGACCAACCAGCAGTTTGAAGTCGTCTTTGTTGAAGCCCCGGATCCCAGCGTTGCGATTGACGTGAGTTGGGAACCTGGATTCGACCCGGCCACCTATCCGGCTCTCACCGCTTTCGTGAGGTTCATGGTCCAGACCCCGGATCTTCTGAACCAGGGAGGAGGTTCGCGCATTCAGCAGTTCGTCATCGAGGATACGTTCGGTTCGGATCCCAACGAGGTGCTACAATTGAATCTCCGGACGGATAATTCCCAGAAACCGTTCAACTTGGCAGCCTATCGGGCGTTTCCTCCGGCGGTTGTCCCAGAGTTTCCTATCGGCTCCGTGGAGACCAATACCCCCTTCTATCCGGGTCTCTTCACGACTTGGATTGATGATGCCTTTCCCGATGGCATGACCATGACGAATCTGGTTACGACCAACCGTTATGCCACCTGGTCAGCGGAGCTTGAGCGGTATCCTTCCAGTGTCCCCGTCGCGGCGTCGCCGATTGGAAATGTCACCAACCTCGCCGGCCGCGTCATGATCAGCGCAAAGAATCTCAATTTGCGCAATGCGCGAATCCAGGGGCAGAGTTTACTGAGCATCAAGACGGATAATCTGGTGACTTCGTCCGGCGCGGTGATCGACGCACCTTTGCTGAGTTATGATCTCGGATCGACGAATGGCACCCTGATTGTCCAGGATTTGGCAACTGGCTCTCCGTCGCGCTTTGGCGGTGGTTTCTCAATTTGGACGACGACATTCACCAATTCTTGGCAGGCGGCAGGAACAAATGCCACTGACGACGGTGGTGGAGCCACAGGGACGCCAATTGACATTGATGATGATGGTGTTCCTGATGGCTGCGATACCGATGGTGACAATCAAATCGACATCCAGGGCGATTGTCCCGCGGATGGTACGGGTGAGGGTACAGGGACGGAGACTGTCACCAATTACACAGCGATTTACCACGTCACGGTGATCCAGAATAATTTGACCACCGGAGCCGGAGTGCAGTTGAACGACCTGCATGTGCGCGCCACCAACGTGGACCTTCGCGATCAGCTTCGGACCCGCACCTTTTCATCTGATGCGGAGAACCTGACCATTACGGGTTCCATCAACATGTTTGGCCAAAGAGATCTCACCGCTGCTAACATGCCGGGCCTTCAGAGCCTGACTAACTTGGGACAACTCTCCGTGCCTGGCCTGCTCTCTGCCGGCGTCACACCGGTTGCACCTCTGACGGCGCTTGTAAATGCGGGGGCCATTCAGGCTACGGGAATTGTTCTGGGTGCAGATCGAATGGAGAATGCTGGCACGATATTGGCCGATGGTGGCAATGTGGATCTGAGTGCAATCGACTTCGTCGGCGACGGCGGAGGGTTGAATGCGGCTTTCGATGTCAACCTCTCCGCGGATAATGCCAACATCGCTGGGATGCAGATTGGGGCCGATGGACTCGTTTCTTTCCTGGTTTCAGGAGACCTTTCTGACGGTGGTCTCTATCTGCCGGGTGAAGTCTCTGGCGTGTGGGGAGTGAATCTTTTGACGAAACCTGCTACCGGGAATCTTCTTGGCACCACCATACGACTGACAGCCCCCGAGTTTGCTGAGACGACGTCTTATTGGGCTGCATCGGATCTTGGCGTCAGCAGGGCTGGCTATGAAGACAATGCGGCGGTTGGTGTGTTGTCACTGGATATCGGCATCGGGGGCGTCCTTGTTTTCAACCCGGTGGATGGAACGAATGCCATCTATGTCGAGCATCTGGAGTTAAGTGATCTGTTCTGGTCCGATTTCGAGTCCGGAGCCAATCCGCTGATCCTCGGCGAGGGATTCACCCTCTACTTTGCCTCAACCAGCGAGAATGCACAGCCCGCACAATTGGATGGCTATGTGACGCCTGGGGGCGGCATCCTTCGCTGGGTTCGTGATGGTTCTGGACAGGAAGGCAACATCCCGCTCGTCACGGTGGTCCTGGGCGATGGCAGTTCGACGCAGGTTCCCAAGGCGCTGCGGGAGCACATGACTGTTGATTCCGATGGCGATGGAGTGGTCAATGGATTGGATTCCTCGCCCTTCGACTTGATCGTGTTCAGCCATGCTGAGTTGATTCGTGAGAATCCTCCTTATTTCAGGATCGAGTGGTATGCGGCGGCCGCTCAGACATACCAAGTTCAGGCCACCTCAGATTTGAAGTCGGGCGCATGGTCCGTCATACGGACAGTGAAGAACAACTCAGCGGGCGTTCAGCGCATGATCCTGGAGGATCCCTTGGATCCGGCCGTACCATCCAAGAGCTACCGCGTGGTGGTTCGACCGTAAACAGGACCGCCGCCGGCTTTCCGGCGGCGGTTTGGCTTTCATGACCCTGATCGGGATCACCGGGGGCATCGGGATGGGGAAGTCAGTCTCGTCCCTGATTCTGGAGAACTTGGGAGTTCCGGTTGCAGATTCGGATGTCATCGCCCGGGAGTGCAGCAGTCCAGGAACCGAAGGATTGGCGGACATCGTGCGTGAGTTCGGTCCGGAAATGCTGCAACCTTCCGGAGAGTTGGATCGTCCTCGTCTCGCTGCGGCCGTTTTTCCACATCCGGGTGCGTTGCTGCGTCTGGAAGGCATTCTGCATCCCCGGATCGCGGGAGTTTGGCGCTCCCAGGTGAATGCGTGGCGCGACGCCGGGATTGAACGTGCGGCCGTCGCAATCCCGCTTCTCTTTGAGAAGAACTATGTCGCCGAGTTCACCGGGGTAGTTTGCCTGGCGTGTACCCGGAGGACTCAACAACGACGCTTGCGGGAACGGGGGTGGCCGGAGGAACAGGTCGAGGCGCGCAACGCCGCCCAGATGCCGGTGTCCGAGAAGATGGCGCGCGCAGATTACGTCGTCTGGACCGAAGGCTCCCTCGCAACGCACCGTGCTCAGTGGGAGCGCATCTTGACCGCGCTCGGCTGATGCGTCTTTGACCGGTTTCGTGAGTGGGGGCGGGTCAGGCGTTGGCCACCCGCTAGCCGTCACTGTCCTGGAGCCGCATCGCGTCCGGGCTGATGCCCATCTGGATGCACCACGCTTCATACGCCCATGGCGAGATTTCGCTGGGCTTGATCTCGCTTCGCCCTCCCCAGAACACGTTGGTATAGGACACCGAGATCCCTGCCTCGGTCAGATGGCGATCAATGGCCGCCTTGTGCGCCAAGACCGTCTCCTTGTCGGTGCCGTGGGCGACCCCCATGATGTTGACGTTTCGGAATTCCGGGCCGCCCTCGCGCCAGTAGGCATGGGTCATGATGTGGTGGCGTCCCACCTCGCGTCCGGCCTCCAGTTCACGTCCCGGCGGCACCGCCCAGTGGAACAGTGCGTTGAAGCGGGTGATCCGTTCGCCGGTCGAGAGCGGCTTCACATGCTCCAGGAAGGTGCTGAAGCGCCCGATGATTTTCCGTGCATTGAGGTCCGAGGCCACCTCGAGAAATAACGACAGCGGGACCCCGGCTTCGTCGGCCCGCCCTCTCCACAAGTCCGGCGTGAGTTCCTCCGGTTGAAACTCGCGCTTCAATGCGACCAGGATCCGCCATTCCACCTCGTTGAGCCGGGCCACCTGGACATCCACCACTTCGGCCAGTTCGTCGGCCCGGCTGCCCGGTTCGAGACCACGGCGGCGGACGTGTCCTACGCCGAGGGCGAACAGCTTGCGGGCCGGCATCAGGCGGTGGTGCTCGGCCCCAATCCGGCCCGCCAGCCAGGCGGCATGACGCGCCAGGGAGTATCCCTGGGGAACCTTGAGCGTGGTCCAGAGGCGATAGTTGGATCCGGGCGTGGCGGTGTCGGTGGACCGGATGACCACGTGGCCGCTGAAGGGATCCTCCTGAAACAGGAAATCGAAGGCCGCATCGGTACGCTCCGCGGGGACCTGCCAGGCGCAAAGCGCTCCTTCCGCCAGATTGGTGGCGAGCAGGGTCTGGCGGATGCGCCGGATGACCCCAGCCGACAGCATTGCCCGGAGACGCACGATCACAGTGGCGAGCGGCACGCCGGATGCACGGCTGATGTCGCCCAGGGGATCCACCGAGAATCCCTGGATGCGGTCCTCGCTCACCTCCAGGATGCGGGCATTCACCGGATCCGAGGTCTCCACGGGAGTGGGGGCGATGTCGTTCATGAAATGGCATCCTGGAGCAAAGGCGCCGTGCGATCAAAGTGCATTGCGCATTGCGTCCGGAAATCGTCAGGGCTGTTTGCAAAGTCCTGTGAGAGGTGGTTGGAGGGCGAGTACTGCGCCTGTGGAGTGACACTGGGGCGATGGACGAGGGGTCGGAAGGGGGTATGGAGCGGGTGGCCGGGACGCTTGGGCGT
>JAFLEG010000083.1 GCA_017302195.1 Verrucomicrobiota bacterium | reverse complement strand
GGCGAGAGGGTGAAGGCCACGGCGCCGTTGGTGGAGGTGGCGGATGGTGATGGCGATGGCGCCGGAGTGTCCTCCCCGCGACCCGAAATTCCGGCGGCCAGCCCCGCCAGGAGCAGACTCACCATCCAAGGCCGGCCGCGCGTCGCGTTCATGGGAACCAGGGGTTATGGGCGATCTCCTGACCGACGGTCGTCAGCGGGCCGTGGCCCGGGCAGATCAACGTATCTTCGGCCAGCGAAAGAATCATCCCACGAACCCGGTCCCGTGCAAGCGGGAGTTGGTCCCGCGCACCGCCCATGGATCCGGCAAAGACGGCATCGCCCACCACGGCCACCGCCGGCGCCCCGCCGCTCCAGCCGGTTACCACGTAGGTGACACCATCCTCGGCGTGGCCGGGTGTCTCGCGATGCGTCACCCGCAGGGTGCCCACCGTGAACTCCGCGCCGGCGGACAGTCGCTGGTCCGCAGGGACCTTGGCGGACCCGGAATGGACCCGGGCTCCGGGATACCGCTGCCGCAGGGGCCCGAGCGCTGCCACGTGATCGCCATGGGAGTGGGTGATGAAGAGGTGCTGGAGGTGGAGGGAGTGCCGGTTGATCTGCTCCACGATGGGCGCCTCGTCGAATCCGGTGTCAAACAGCGCTGCGGCCCGGGTGGCGGGGTCCCAGACCAGGAAGGCATTTACCGTCATGCCGTCCCCGGCGGTGGTGATGACGTCCAGTCCCTGCCAGCGGGCGAGGTCCACGGGCTGCGGACGCCATCCCTGCGCGAGGCCGGCCAACCGTGATCCTGAAAGGGTGAGCAACCGCGCGAGAGCCTCAAACTGGACTCCGTCCGGCGCGGTGCCGGTGTCCTCCAACCGTTCATACGCCTCCAGCGAAAGTCCGGCGGCCCCGGCGGCGGCCTCCGCCGCGACGTGATTGGAAACCCGGGCCTTGCGGAGCACGTCGCCCAGGCTGTCTTCGAGAGTCATGCGCCGGTGATATCGTGCCTCCCATTGCAGGAGAAGCCGGAAGCTCCGGCACCGGGTGCCCATGTCCCAGATCTTGGGGAGCGGTGGATCACCGGTCTCGCCCAGCCCGGATAGTTCACACTCGTTCTGCTGCGCCTCGCGACGAATGCGTGTGAAACCTCCGGGCCAGGGACAACCCACGGGAAAGCGCCCGGTGAATCCATGACGATGGAAGCCTTCACGGCGCATCCCGCACCTCCTGCAGCAGCTTCAGGGCGGCATCCACCAGCAGTTCGCCGCCGCCCGGGGCGCAACGCGCGCTGACCGCCTCGTAGTTGCCCTCCGCGAAGGCCCGGCGGTCGGGGATGTAGCCGATGCTGCCGTTGGACAACTCGGCGATCATCGTGGTCCGGAACGGCGAGCGTTGCTTGATGGCCAGCCCCAGTTCCACGAACACCTCGCCCGGCAGGCTCACCCAGGCCACCTCCCCGCCCAGCGCGATGACCTGAACCTCCACCTCCAGCGGACGCCCCTCGCGCGAGGCGACATCCAGCACCTTGAACGCCTGGACCAGCTTCATGAAGCCGTCGCGGGTGGAGTCCCGCGCCGTGCGGGCATCCATGCGTGCCTGGGCCACCTCGGCTTCGGTGACCGGCGGCAGGGGAAGCCGGACGATTTCCGATCGCACACGCAGCGGTCCCGGGGGCACGACGCGCAGGGACTTCTCCGCCTGAAACACCGCGGCGGCGAGCACGGTGGCGATGCGCTGGGCCTCCTGCGGACTCGACTGCGCGCGACTCCAGGCAACGTCAATGTGATTGATGTTCCCGCAGGTGCCGTTGGCAAACAGGGTGACGCACTCTCCGCCGTGATACTCCGCCATGCGCCGCGCCAGCGCGCCGGGGAAGTCGGCGGAGATGCGGGCGCCGCCGGTGGTGTCGGGGTGCATGGCGAAGTTGATGAAGGCGGCCTGGGCGGACACCAGCGCGGACGATGCGTGCGGCGGCTCGACCAGGAGCACCGAGACCTCCGGATCGGTCACTCCGGCCGGCAGCACGATCCCGGGATTCAGCTTGCCCGGATTCCATGCCACCGAGCCATCGCGCATGAAGAACCGCCGGTTGTAGGCGAGACCTTCGCAGTGTCCGGTCGCCACGGACACATGGACGTTGGTCCGCACCGCGTCCGCCCGCCGCACGCTCTCGGCGATGAGCCCGGGCAGCGACTCGGTGTAGTCCGCCGCCAGCGCATTGCCGCCGACCAGCGCCTCATTGAAGGCGTCGCGGACGCCGCGATGGCTGAGCTCGGGACCGGTATGGGCGTGGGTGGCCGTGATGAGGACATTGGACCCGGGAATGCCGGTGATCCTCTCCACCTCCCGGCGGGCCGCCTCGGTCAACGGCCGCGTGGTGGAGATGAGGTCCAGCGTCACCAGCGCCACGCGATGGGCGCCGTCGTCGAGCACCAGCGCCTTGCTGTGCAGATCGTCCAGATGCCCCTCGGCACCCCGGGCGTGGTAGTACCCGGCCATCGGCGCCCCGGCGGGCGGATTGATGACTGTCTGGGCGGCTCCGGCGCGGAAGTCGGCGGCCACGGAGATTCCGTCAAATCCCGGAACCATGAGGAGTATCCACCACCGCAATCCGTGACGCATGGTCGCAGACTATCCCCGTTCCTGCGCTGCTGCGAGCGGCTTGCGGCGGGGGCGAGAGTGCGGAGGGAAGAGCGTTGCGTATCCCTGACTTCCCGTCGGGCGTTTGGAGTGGCCGCGGGCGACGAGGGAGAACTACTCGTAGCGGAGGGCCTCGATGGGGCTGAACCGGGCGGCCTTGATCGCAGGCAGAATGCCGGCAATGACGCCCACCAGGGCGCTGAATCCCACCGCGACCGCCTCGGCCTCCCGCGTGATCATGGGCGTGTTCTGGGAGGGGGTCAGCACGCCGATCAGCTCCACGAAAAGCTCGGAGACCACCAGTCCCATCAACCCGCCCACGACGGCGATGACTGCGCTCTCGATGAGGATCTGGAGGAAGATGTTGGGTCCGGTGGCGCCCACCGCCTTGCAGATGCCGATCTCCCGCACCCGCTCGTTGATGCTGGCCAGCATGATGTTCATGATGCCGATGCCGCCGACCAGGAGGCTGATGCCGGCAATGAACCCGCCGCTCATGCGGGCGTTTCGGATCTGCTTGTTGATGTTCTCGATCTGGTTTTCCTGCGTCTCAAAGGTGAAGTCCTCGATCCCCTGGTGGGTGAGCAGCATCACATTGCGGGCCTGCTGGATGGCATCCTCCATCCGTCCGAAGTCGGCCACCTTGATGTCCATGTCGGTCAGGCGCGGATCCGGGATCCCGGTTCCCCGACCCGCGGAGCGGAACCGCACCCAGGCCGTGTTGAGCGGCATGTAGATGGTGTAGTTCTTGCGCCAGAAGGCCCAGCCGCCGCGGCGTCCCCACCCGCGCTGGCGCTTGGGTCCCGCAGCCGCCTTGGATGTGCCCTGCGCCGCCTCCAGTTTGGCGCGCGCGCGTTCCTTGGCCTCCTGCTCGCCGATGTACTCCTGGAACATGCCTACGATCACGAAGGGCTGTCCGTCAATCTGGATGGTTTCACCTAGGGGCACGATCTCCCGACCCACCTCCGACGGCTTGCCGAACAGTTCATCCCGGATCCCGGTGCCGATCACCACCACCGGACGCGCCTGCTCCTCATCCAGATCGTTGAAGAAGCGCCCGTGTTCCAGGGTGTGCAGGTTCATCTCAAGGACGGACGGCCATACGCCCACGCATTCGCTGTAGTCGGAGCGCTTGTCCCCGCGGGAAATGGTGACGTCGTCCAGCGACATCTCGGGCGACACCAGGCGGATCAGCGGCGCGCTGCGCTTGAGGGCGTGGACATCCACCAGGGTGATGCCCGGCGCCTGATCGGCGAGGTGATCCTGCCAGGCGGGGACCTGCTGGTCGCGGGTCAGCACCTTGTCCACGCCGCCCATGGCGATCATCGCCTCCTTCATCCCGTTCTCCATGCCCTTGATGATGGCCGCCATGCCCACCAGGCTCGTCACCCCGAGGATGATGCCCATCATGGTGAGCAGCGACCGGACCTTGTGCGCCCAGATCTCTTTCAACCCGATGACGATGGAGTTGAGGATGATCATCGAAGGGCCTCAATCATAACGCAGCGCCTGGATGACATTCATCCGTGCCGCCCGGAAGGCGGGGAGCAATCCGGCGAGGATGCCGATCGCCGCGCTCGCGCCGAAGGCGAGGCTCATGGAGCCGGCGGTGACCACCGGGGCGTTGTCGGTGGGGGTGAGGAAGCTGATCAGCCGGATGAAGGCAAAGCTGGTGGCCAGCCCCATCAGCCCGCCCACCACCGCGATGACCGTGCTCTCGATGACGATCTGGATGAACACCGAGCCGTCGCCGGCGCCGACCGCCTTGCGGATGCCGATCTCGCGGATGCGCTCGCTGATGCTGGCGAGCATGATGTTCATGATGCCGATGCCGCCCACGAGCAGGCTGATGCCGGCGATGAGACCGCCGCTGACCCGGGCATTGCGGATAAAGGTGTCAATCTCCTCGGCGCGATCCTCCTGGGTGCGGAAGGAGAAATCCTCGATGCCCCGGTGGGTGACCATGAGCACGTTGCGCACCTGGGTGAGGGCCTCGTTGATGCGTCCGGAGTCCCGAAGCTTGATCTCCATGCTGCTGAGCTTGGGCACCGCGGGCGCGTTGCTTTCACCGGACTTCATCTTCATCCACATCGTGTTCAGGGGCACGTATACGGTGTTGTTCTTGATCCAGAAGGCGAAGTTCCCCCGGCGCCCCCCGCCGCCGCCCCAGCCGCGGTCACGTCGTGCACCGGAAGCCGCATTGGTCTTCCCCGCCGCCAGCGCCGCCGCCTGCTCCCGGAGGCGCGCCTCGCGCACCTTGCGGTCCTGCTCGCTCTCGTAATGGGTGAACATGCCCACGATGGTGAAGGGATAGCCGTTGATGGTGAGCGTGCGCCCCACCGGGTTTACCGGTTCGCCGGTGTCCTCGGGCTTGCCGAAGAGCTCGTCCCGGATGCCGGTGCCGATGACGCACACGTTGCGGGCCAGCTCGTTGTCCAGGTCGCTGAACATGCGGCCATGCTCAATCACATGCTCCATCAACTGCATCTGGATCGGCCAGACCCCGGCCGTCATCCAGGTGCGGTGGGTCTTGCCGCCGGCGGCCAGGGTGGGCGGACGGTCGAAGCGCAGCTCGGGGGAGACCTTGGAGATGTCGGGCGCGGAGAACTCGAGGGCCCGGACATCATCCAGCGTGACGCCGGTGGCGAAGTCACGCAGGTGGCGCTGCTCCACCGGCACGGACTGCGCCTCGACGCGGATCTTCTCCAGTCCGCCGACGGCCACCAGGGCCTCGCGGGCGCCGTTTTCCATGCCCTGGACCATGGCGCTCATGGTCACCAGCGAGGAGACGCCCAGCACGATGCCCAGCATGGTGAGCAGGCTGCGGAACTTGTGCGCCCAGATCTCCTTGAGACCGACCGCGATGGCATTCCACAGCGTCATGGCGGGGACGGGAGGCTCCGGGTTCAGGCGCCCGCCACCGCGGCGGCCGGGGTTGCGGACGCCGCAAGGCGGTCGAGTCCGGCCAGGCGGGCATCCACCTTCTCCGCGATGCGGCCGTTGCGGATCTCAATGCGCCGCGGCGTGACAGCGGCGATCTCGGGATTGTGGGTGACCAGGATGACGGTGCGGCCTTCCTGGCTCAGCCGGCGGAACAGCGCCAGGATCACCTCGCCAGTGTGGGTGTCGAGGTTGCCTGTGGGTTCGTCGGCAAAGATGATTCGCGGGTTGTTGACCAGGGCCCGCGCGATGGCAACGCGCTGCTGCTGCCCGCCGGAAAGCTGCGACGGGCGGTTCTTCAGCCGGTTGCCCAGCTCCACCATCTCCAGCGCCTGCAGCGCCTGCTCGCGACGCTGGCTCCCGCTCACGCCGGCGTAAATCATGGGCAGCTCCACGTTCTGCACCACGTTGAGCTTGGGCAGCAGGTTGAAGAACTGGAAGACGAAGCCGATCTTGCGGTTGCGCACCCGGGCCAGCTCGCTGGCCGAGGCCTTTTCCACCTGTATGCCGTCCAGGGTGACGGTCCCGTGGCTCGGCGTGTCAAGACACCCGAGGATGTGCATCAGCGTGGACTTGCCGCTGCCGGAGGGTCCGATGATCGAGACAAACTCACCGGCGCCGATGTCGAGGCTGACATCATCCAGGGCGCGGATCTCCTCCCCGCCGAGGTGATAGATCTTGCTGACGTTGCGCAGTTCCAGCAGGGCCACAGGACGAACGGGCGGAAGGTGGAGAGGTCAGCGCGAGGCGGCCACCGGACGGGCTGCGGCGCCCGAGCCGGACACCGCGGTGCTGGTGGTGACGCCGCCGGCGCCCGGCTTGACGGACGGCTTGCGGACATTGGGCGCCCGGGACTTGTCCTCCAGCGATACCACATCCCCGGGCTCCAGACCGCGGGTCACCTCGGCAAAGAAGTAATCGCTCACCCCGATGTGGATGGTGCGGCGCTCCCATTCCTCCCCCAACTGCACCCAGGCAAAGCGCTCCACCTGCTTGGTCTCCGGATTGAACTCGGTGAACACCGCCGCCAGGGGGGCGGCCACCACGTCGTCAGCACTGGCGACCGGAATGGAGATGTTGGCCGTCATGCCCGGACGCACCCGCTGGTCCACATCCCGGAGCAGCACGCGGGCCGGGAATCCCTTGATGTTGTTCTTGATCGTGGCCTGCGGGGCGATGCGCTCCACCTTGCCCACCACCTGCAGGCCCGGCACCGCCTCCACCGTCACCTCGACCTCCTGGCCGGTCTTCAGCCGGCTGACGTCCGCCTGGTTGATGTGCGCGTTGATCACCAGGTCATTGAGGTTGGCGATGGTGAGCACCTCGGTGCCGGAGTTGAATCCGCCCGAACCGCTGACCGCCTGGCCGACGGAGATGGGACGGGTCAGCACGGTGCAGTCAAACGGGGCCAGCACCTGGGTCTTGCGCAGCTTCTCCAACGTGAGCTCCAGCTCCTTCTGGCTCTGCTCGATGCTGTTCTTGGCCAGCTCATAGGCGGTCCGGGCGTCATCGAACTCCTGGCCGGGCAGGAGCTTGGCGTTGAAGAGCATCTCGGCGCGGTCGTAGTCGCGCTTCGCCTGATCCAGGCTGAGCCGGGTGCGGGCGATGGTGATCTCGCGCTGCTGCTTCTCGGTCTTGAGCTCCTGGTCGTCCAACTGGAAGAGCAGATCCCCCTTCTTCACCACATCCCCCAGATCCACCGGCAGCTTGTTGATCCGGCCGTTGACCTCGGGACGCACGCTGACCTGCTCCGAAGGGGTGATTTCGCCCGCGGCGCTCACCGCGAAGCGGATGTCCCGCTTCTCGATGGTCGAGACCGCGGGACGGGCCCCGCCTGCGGCGGCGGCCGAAGCCGCCTGCTGTCGTTGCTGCCAAAGGTACCAGCCGCCGCCCCCGAGCAGCGCGACGACAAGGAGGGTTCCGAGTATTTTCATGGCAGAATCGCCGTTAGAGTACCGATGATACGCATACGTGCAATCGGGTATTTTACATGGCGGGATTCCCCTTACCGCCTGCGGGACGCTTTCGGTAGCGTTCCGTCCGGACGCGCATGGAACCATTGAAATTCATCGGGGCGACGGCCTTTGCAGTGATCATCGCCCGTTGGGGGGCAGACGCGGGACTGGCCTGGCTCAACCGCCGGGAGGTCCAGGCCCATGCCGGGGCTGTTCCCCTGGCCTACCGGGACACCATGGATGCCCCGACCTACCAGCGGTCGGTGGACTACACCCTGTCCCGGTCGCGGTTTGGACTCTGGAGCGATGCCTGGGAGGTGCTGGTGGTGCTCGCGCTGCTGTTCAGCGGCGTGTTGCCTGCCAGCTTTGCCGCGGTCCGGGACGCGCTCGGGTCCAGCGCCTGGGCGGATGCTGTCTGGATCTTCGCCATCGGCGTGGCGATGTCCGTGGCCAGCCTGCCCTTCGAGGCCTGGGCCCAGTTCCGCCTGGAACAGCGCTTTGGGTTCAACACCACCACGGTGGCCACCTGGTGTCTGGACCGCATCAAGGGCTTCCTGCTGGCCCTGGCGCTGGGCTATCCGCTGCTGGTGCTGATCCTGCGGCTGGTGGATTGGATGGGTCCCCGCTGGTGGCTGTGGGCCTTCGCGGTCTTCCTGGGATTTCAGGTGCTCCTGCTGGTCCTGGCGCCGGTGCTCATCCTCCCGCTGTTCAACAAGCTCACCCCGCTGCCCGATGGCGAGCTGCGGACGCGTCTGCTCCAACTGGGCCAGCGGGCCGGATTCAATGCGCAGACCATCCTAGTCATGGACGGCAGCAAGCGCTCCCGCCACTCCAACGCCTTCTTCACCGGATTCGGCCGCTTCCGAAAGATCGTGCTCTTCGACACGCTGATCGCCCAATTGACCCCGGTGGAACTGGAGGCGGTGCTGGCCCACGAAATGGGTCATTACAAGCTGGGGCACATCCCCAGGCGCCTGGCGGGTTCTGCGGCCCTGATGCTGGCCGGCTTCTGGGCCATCGCCTGGCTGCTGGCCCGGCCCGAGTTTGCCGCGGCCTTCGGGTTTGCCCCCGGCTCCGGGCTGGCGCCCACGCTCCTGCTCTTCGGACTGCTCAGCGGCTCGGTGTCCTTCTGGCTGTCCCCGGTGCTGAACCACTGGTCCCGGGTGCACGAATTTGAGGCCGACGCCTTCGCGGCCCGCAACATGGCGTCCCGCGAGCCCCTCCAGGGCGCCCTGCGAAAACTCTCGGAGAAGAACCTGTCCAATCTCACCCCGCATCCGCTGTACAGCGCGTGGCACTACTCGCATCCGACCCTGCTCGAACGCGAGGCCGCCCTGGCCCGGGTGCCGGTCTGAGCCGTCTCCATGCGGACGATTTTCTGGGGAGTGCACGCGCCTCGCGTGTTGATCGGGGCGCCCTCGCCCCGGTCAGCATGCGTCACTGTTCACTGAGTGGTGGCCATTCCACACGCACCACGCGGACGCCGAGGGCTTGTCGCGCTAATAGTGCAGCCGCGACTCACCCGCCGCCAGCAGCGTGTCGAGCACCAGATGCTCCCACAGGAGACCGCAGTCCTCCGCAGGACCGCTTTACGTAGAGACGTCTCAACGTAAAGTTTGGTTTCGTGGACCGTCCGCTTGGCAACTGATCTTTCGAGCGGCGACAGGCTGTTGACCAGCACGGACGTGCCTCCACGCGTCGCCCGCGCCGCTGGCGACTAAAAGGAGAGGATCTGTTGATCCAGCGGATGGGCGCGGGTCACGCGGCGGGGCGGGGTGACGGGCTGGATCGCCAGCGGGGTGCCCTCCGCCTCGGCATGGTCAAAGGCCTCGGTGCCGGGGGAGGCGCCGGTGATCACAAACGCGTCCAGAAGATAGGGAAGCCCGTTGGCATCCAGGGCGGACGGGCCATCCATCACATGGAAATGCAGGTGGGGCGCCACCGAGTTGCCGCTGTTGCCCACCAAACCCAGGACCTGTCCCCGCGCCACTCGATCCCCCGCCTTCACCCGCAGACTTCCCGGCTGCAGATGGGCGTACAGCGCGTACCGCCCGCCGCCGAGATTGAGGATCACCGAGTTTCCATCGGCCTCCTCCAGGGAGATTCCCTCCGGATACCGTCCCGGAGTCTGTTCCGGACGCCCATCCACCACCGAGGCCACCCGGGCGTCGGCGACGGCCAGCGCCTCGCGACCGTAGATGGTGTAGCTGTGCAGACTTCCCCGTGGCCCGGAGTAGAGGCGCCCGGAGTCGTCGAGCTGCTCCCAGTCCACGGCGAAGCGCTGCGCCACCCGGAGGCGTCCGTTAACCGGCAGCGCGGCCCGGGTGTGGCGGACCGCATCGCAGCATCCATCGGCACTGATGAAGCGTTCCCCGCGGAGGGGCGGTCCAATCACCACCGGTTCGTGGACGTCCACCGGCGTCTCGCCCCCCGTGCTCCGGATGTCCTGCTGTCCCGGCGGTGCCGCCAAGGCACGCACCGCGACCTGGTGGGTCAACTGGCGTGGTGTGGCCGCGCCCGGCGGGAGGGCCATGTGCAGAAACAGCAGACCCTGGACACTGGACGCCAACGTCCCCGACGGCCGGAGGCGTCCGGCAATGGCGGCGCGATCCAGGGCAAGCAGCGGCTGGCCATCCCCGAGCACCTCCACCGATTCGATGTGCGCATCGCCGCCCGAGGCATTCCAGAGCCACAGTTCATAGACCAGATGCGTCCGGCCGTCGGAGCCCGGGAACGCGACCGGCGGCGACGGGACCGACTGGAGCACGGGAGTGATGCGCTCCTCCCCGGCGGCTGCCAGACGAACCAAACCGGTCGCACACATCACCACGACGAGGGCCAGCAGCAACGGCGAGCACACCCGAGGAGAGGGCATCAGTGGCGGGCTCGTCAGGCAGTGATCGTGGAGCATTGGAAACGGGACGGGGGACTTCCGGCGGCGTCAGAGCGCCTCTCAGACGCGGGACAGGGCGTTGTCGCTGACGAAAAGATTGCGGGCGCGGAAGGCAGGCGGGCTCTCCAGCAGCAGCACGGCCCGAAGCGCGGCCAACGGCGAGGCAAACCACGGGCGGCGGAGCTGACGGTCCTCACCGACGGTCCAGTCGGGCTGCGGCAGGGAGAAACGCCGGGCCAGTTCCTCCGCAGTGGCGGCGAGGTAGGCGTCCTGCACCCGCCC
>JAFLEG010000082.1 GCA_017302195.1 Verrucomicrobiota bacterium | reverse complement strand
ACTGGCTGGACGACGACCTGATCGCCTGCCAGCAGTCCGTCGGTGATCTCGACCCAGCCGTCCGATTCTGTGCCCGCCTTCACTGCCGTCCTGAAGTAGGCGTCTCCGTTGACGGCATAAACATAGGTGCCCTCGGCGGTCCGAAGCAGGGCCGACACCGGAACGCTGGGAACCAGTCCTTGTCGTGCCAGTCGGACGCGAGCGGGAACAAAGTCGCCCGGCTTCAGCGATGCGGCGGCATTCGAGATGCCAATCACGATTTCCGCTTCCCCCAAGGCGAGGCTCCCTGGAATGGCAAGGACCGTGCCCGCAAAGGCCACGTTGGTTCCCTGACGCAATTCGACGGCCTGCCCGACCTTCACGAGGGCGGCGACATTCGTCGCAACGAAGGCCGCTCCCTGAACGAGACAGGTATCGTGTGCGAGGGATCCGGGATCATGCCGCTCCCCGAATATCTGGAAGGTCGTTCGCAGTTCGGCGGTCATCTCCCGCTCGGCGACGTCCACGACCTCAATGCCCAACAACTTCCTTGCCTCGTCCTTGACCAGCACTCCATGGCCTTCCTTGAACGAAGCCCCGCCGGCGCCTTCGCTTTCGCCGTGGCCATGACTGTGGCCGTGCGCATCGGGTTTCCCAGGCGCCGATTCGGAGTGCCCGTGCCCGGACTCACCTGCGGGCGTCCCATCGGGACCCGGCCGGCAACCGGCCAGCACGAATGTGACCAGGCAGAGATGGAGAAGTCCCTTCATGGATTGGGAGCGGCGGTTTGGGCGGTGACCAACGGTTCAGGCAATCCGGTGAGATACTCCAACTGCTGGGCCGCTTCGAGCGCTTCCCGCTTGGTATCCAAGAGCCCACGGACCGCCTCCAGATACTGGCGCTGAAGTTCGACATATGTGGCGGCTGGCACCGCCCCCAACCGGTAGTGGCGGTCTGCCAGCTCGGCTGCCTCACGAAAATGAGTCACGGCCTCAGGCCGCCAGCGGCCCATTTCCTGGAGTTTGGCGGCATAGGTCGCCGCCGCCTGGGCCACCTGCCGCTCGGTGTCTCTCTGAGCGACAGCCAGGAGGGTCTCCGCCTGCAGTTGCCGCGCCTTGGCCGATTGGATGCTCGCCGAGTTTCGATTCCAGAGCGGGAGGGGAAACGAGACACCGACTCCCACGGAGCGTTGATCATCGGCGGCATTTTGCTGCCAGATCGAGGGACCGATGCTGATGCTGGGCCAGCGTTCGTTCCTGGCCAAGTCCACCCGAAACCCCTGCTGCTCCAGTTCCACGGCACGCAGCCGCAGTTCAAAATTGTTGGTTCGAGCCAGGGCGATCAGCCGTGCGCGATCCTCCACGGGTTTGAACTCCAATTGAGCCGGCAGGATGGAAAATGACCCGGTGTTGGTCAGTCCTCGCAGCGCATTGAGTTCCAACAGACCCGACTCCAGCGCCAGCGCCAGCTCGGAGGCTTGGCGCTGAGCGGACAGTTCTGTCGCTTCGATCACTCGCGTCTCCAACAGCGGGGTGATCCCGGCCGGATCACGCTGAACCAGCACCTCCTTCAAGGCCCGCAACCGCCCGGCGACCTCGGCGGCAGCAGTTGCCTTCTCCTGGGCGGCAAACAACCCGTAGGATAGCGTTCGCACCCTGGCGGCGAGTGCTGCCCGAAATCTTGCGAGGCCCAGTTCGGCCAGCGCGATGTCTCGATTGGCAATCGCCTTCCTCAGTCCCATGCGTCCGGGCCAATCGAAGGCCTGCATGACAGACACCGACCAGGCGACTCCCTCACCCGTCAGGTTTCCGTCACGGTCCCGGGTACGCATTGGGCCAACCTCACTGGAAACCACCGGATTGGAGAGCAACCCCGCCGATTGTCGTTCGGCCCTCGCCGCGACAACCTCTGCTTCGTAGAAGCGGATTTCTGGATTCTGAGCCACCGTGCTATGGACCAGATCTTCGATGGTCAACGCGGGGGGAGGGGGCGAAGGAAGGTCGGCCTGAACGGTTGCACCAAGAATCGCGACGAGGCAAAACGGCAAATAGCTGTTTGTGAGCGACATATGTGAGCCTGAAACTGCGGTTGTGGCGGGGATTGCCGCCAAGGAAGGAAGCTCCGGGCACGACGGTGCCCGTCACAGATTCACCAGTTCCCGGAAGGGAACCGGTCAGCTCACGAAGGAAGGCGCCCGCGGAGGAAGGGCGGCGCGCTCAGCGAAACGCCACAACGGTGGTGCATCCGGCATCGCGAGGCCGCGTAGGGAGGAGTGCGCCGAAGAAGCAATCGGGGTCTCCAGCTCCAGCGTAAGCAACGCCACAATCGCCACCAGCGGCTTGAGGTCCCACTGAGGGGCGGACGGCGCACAACCGCCCGATTCAACCGCCGCACAGATCTCGCAATCGCCGGAACACTCGGTGGAGTGTTCGTCCGCCGCATCGTGTCCCTCGCATGCCTCGCTGCAGCATTCGGCGAAGACGATGCCGACGGCTCCCAAGGAACAATGCATGGTGCAAGGCAGCCAGAAGGCCAGCACCAGGATCCACAGACTGTTCCAACTCCGCTTCAATGCTTGGACAGGTAGGAGATTCGGAATCCGAATGCAACCGAGAGTTTCGCCGGGGTAGGTGTGCAACGGCGTTTTGAGCGCGGGTGGCAATTCGCCTTCTGATTTCGACCGGCAGAGACGCTATAACGCAGGGAAACACCCCATTCCACCGCAGCCATTCGAAGGACGTGTGGACACCAAATTGGACACCAAACCGGTTCGTCCGGGTTATCCCGGATACGGAGAGCGTGGGCTTGAATCCTAAGAATATTCGGTCATATTCGCCTCGGTACAAGACACTTATGAGTCCGAACCCGACCACCGGGGGCGTGCTGACCAGGTCCGGCAACCACTGTGGATGCCTGGGCGGAAACCCGTAGTTCCGTCCGGCCACGATGTGGTTCAACTCGTCGAGGGGATTGCCCTCCGGCATCCAGGTCTCCCCCTCCTGATCGGTGTTGAAGAGATCCCCGAAACGGTTGAAGGCCAGGGCCACCGGCACGCGGAGTCCGGTGGCGACGGTCTCCCGGCGGCGCGTTCGGGGATCCCAGCGCTGGATCGTTCCCCGCGGCGATCGCAGGTCATACAGGGAGAATTCGTCCTGGGCCGAGGCGCCGCCCTCGGGCTCCCGCCACCGGCCCTCCTGCTGCAGCCACGTGATGTCGGCGGCCGTGAGGTCGGCGCGCTTCCGGATCCGGTAGGCATTGGAATAATCCGCCACCAGCAGTCCGAAAAAGACATTGCCCTCCGGATCCAGCGTCACCGCTGTGGCATCCACGCCGCCGGACCCGACATCGGTCGCCGGCCAACCGGAGGTGACGATGTCCTCCCGGTCCCCGCGTCCATCGCCATCGGCATCCCGAATCAGCGACACCTTGCCCTTCGAGGCCACATACAATCCGCCCGCGCTCCACGCCATGCCGAGCGGCACGCTAAGCGTCGGCTGGTCCCAGAACGGCTCGGCACGGTCCTCCAGTCCGTCGCCATCCGTGTCCCGCAGACGCCAGATGCGGCCATCATATCCGAGGCTGGTCAGCGAACCGTCCGGAGCAAAGCGCAGGTTGTTCTGATTGCTGAGACGCACCGGCAGCTCCTGAACCGAGAACCCGGGTACCAGCATGCGAACCACCGGCGGCGACGGCGCCGCGCTCCAGGCCATGCCGCATCCCAGCAGACTGCACAGAATTCCCAAACCGCGTCGCATCATCGGCCCTCCTGCGTGTTTCGATCACCGGACGACTGCGGTGCGCGCTCCGTGCCGCCGTCGCCTCCCACTGCGGACACGAACTCCATCACCCGCTGCTCCAGAAAGGAGTAGAACGGATTGTACCGCAGCCGGAGCAGGATGCCTGGGGATACCAGCAGCAGGCCGTTCTCGCCGTGCAGCGCCAGATCGCCCAGGTGAACCCGGCCGGGCTCCGCTCCCGATCCGTCTCCATAGACCGGATCTCCCGGCGGGATGGGCAGGGCGACATGGGACAGGGACATCGTGCCCCGCGGCCAGCGCCGGTCCTCCGCGGTGGCCGCGATGTTGGTCCGGCCCGCGGCGCGGAACAACACGCGCACCTGATCGGAATCCGGCCCCTCCGTGGTCAGGAGACGCACCGAATACGGCGCCAGCGGATCCGCCAGCAGCCGCTGGGTGAACTGTTCCGGACGCGATACCATCAGGGAGGTGGCGATGGCGGTGCGGCGGATGTCGAACAGCACCAGTTCATGCGGACCCGGCGTCAGCCGCCGGAACAGGCGGTCCACAATCGCCGTGGGCACGATGGTGGCGTCCACCACCGACTGAAAGGCGAGGGTCGGTGGCAGATTCGAGACGCCCCCGCCCCGGTCGAGCCGGTCCAGCCGTTCCTGGATGCGCCGGGTCAGGCGGTACACCTGGTCGCCGGCATTCACGGGAAACGAGTTGTACTTGTAGGGATCATATTCCGGCCCGATGTCGGTCCAGGCCGCCTTCTCCAGGCCCGGAAGCCGGCTCACCGCCCGCACCACCGGCGCCAGGGCGGCAGCGGGGCTGACCCCGATGGCCGGCGAGATGAGCACCAGACCGTCCACGGCGGGCAGATCCTCCCCTTCCAGACGCGCCAGGGCGTACTCCACCGCCAGCGCCCCGCCATTGGAGTAGCCCACGAAATGCATGGGCAAACGCGGGCCCAATCGCTCCCGGAGATGGCGGGCCGCCAGGCGCGTGGCCGCGGCGAAGTCCTCCATGGTGGCCCGGGTCAGACCCACCGGCGCCGTGCCGTGGCCGGGCAGGCGCAGGCCGATGACCAGATAACCCGCCGCATGGAGCCGCTGTCCGAGCGCCCGCAGGCTGTACGGGCCATCAGACAGCCCGTGCAGCAACAGCACCCCGCCCCGGGGGGCGGCGGGGGTCAGGACAAAGGTCCGGTTCCAGTGGGTGTCGTTCCGGGACGGATCGGCATCGGACCCGGGCCAGAACCGATTCCACCGCTCCTGATCCTGCGGCGGCGTCCGCCGGTTGACCTCCAGCTCCAGCTCGGCAAACAGCCGTTCCTCCTGCTCCAGGTACTGGTCGAAGCGGACGGCGGCCGAGCGATCGCCCACGCGGAATTCATGATCCAGACGCGCGGTGTGCCAGGGTTTGAGGTCCGGACGCCCCTGCAGGTATCGGAGGTACCCGAGGACTCCGACCACGATCACGCCCAGGGCGCCGTACCCCAGGGCCAATGCCAGATGCTTCAGAAGACGTTTCATCAGGAGGCTCAACCGGGGAGGTCTGCCGCTCTCGTCAGCGTAATCTCGCCAATCTCCGGGGGAACCCCAAAGCGCACCGGCAGAATGGCCATGCCGACGCCGCGGGACACGATCACCGGACACCGGGGACCGGCACACCATCCGCCGGCATATCGTTGGCCGTAGGCGCTCGGCACCACCGGCGCACCGTACCCGGGGAAGCAGATCTGCCCGCCATGGGTGTGGCCGCTGAGCATCAGGTCCACGCGAAATTCCCCGGGAATCCGTTCCGCGGTATCCGGATTGTGGGCCAGGAGGATCCGGGGCACCGAATCCGGAAGTCCCCCCAGTGCCTGGTCGAAACGAACCTGGTCCTCCCAAAGATCCCCGACGCCGCAAATGCCAATCACCTCCCCGGCGTCGGCCTCCGAACGCAGGGAATCCCGATTGAGCAACCGGCGCCGGTTGTCCAGCAACGGAATGCCAGCCTGGGCAAAGGCGTCGCGCACCGCCTGGGCACCCTCCCAATGGTCGTGATTGCCCAGCACTCCGACGACTCCCAACCGCGCCTGCAACTCCTTCAAGACTCCGACGCCCGGCCTGATGGCTGCGGGGGTGCGATGGACATAGTCGCCGGTGAGCACGATCAGATCGGCGGCCAGCGCGTTGGCCTGCCGGATCACCGAGCGCAGATATTCCAGGGAGATGAAAGGCCCGTAGTGGGTATCCGACACCTGAACGATGCGCAGTCCCTCCAGGGACGGCGGCAGGTTGCGAATGGGTGCCGTGAATCGCCGCACCTGGGTCCTCTGGGGCTCAACCAATGTGGCGTAGGAGGTCAGGCCCACTCCCAGCACGCCCGCACCCCCGCTGAACCTGAGAAAGCGGCGACGGCCCTCGTCCCGGGAGGGTGTGGCTCCGGGACGCCGTCGCCATTCATCCCATCGGCGCACCATCACCCCGCATCCCCACACGCCCCCCGCCCAGAACAGGGGCGCCCCAAACGCGGTGAGGAACTGGAACACGGCCGGCAACCGGCGATGGTGTCCCGGAATCCGGAAGACCGGGTCCAGGATCGAGATGACCGGAAGCCGCACCAGGTACGCCGTTCGGTAGGCCAACCTTCCCATGGGCTCCCACCGGGCCGGAGCGAGAAATCCCTCGGTCACCACCGTGACCGCCCAAAGCAGGCCGCCCACGAGGAACCATGTGCCCAGCCATTTCCTTCCAAGCCACTTCATTGGATGCCTGACTGTCTCCACCCGCATCCCGTTCATCAAGGGACGTGAGGTCGAACCTGGCTCGGGCTCCTGCACGACCCCATTGTCTGCCGCCCGTCGCGTGGAGTCGCCGCGGAGAACGGGGGAAGCACCGCACGTTGGGGCTTCCCGCGTTCCCCACCGTTCCTCCACAAGCGCAGCGGATCTGTATGGGGTCGAGGTGGAACGCGGCCCTGCCAACGTCGGGTAGGGCTCGGGCTCCTGCACGACCCAAACTTCTGCCGCCCGTCGCGTGGAGTCACCTCGGAGAACGGGGGAAGCACCGCGCGTAGGCACTTCCCGCGTTGCCCGTCGTTCGTCCACAAGCGCAGCGGATTTGTATGGGGCCGGGGTGGAACGCGGCCCTACCAAACGGGGGTGAGCCGAAGACACAAGGCGTGACCTCCGGGCGCCTCTCTGCTACCTCCACGCCCACAACTCTCAACTCTCGAAAGCCAATACCTCCATGAGCGGCGTGCGATTGCTGGTGGGCACCAAGAAGGGTGCCTTTGTCCTCACCTCCGATGGCGAACGGAAGCACTGGGATGTCTCCGGACCCCACTTCGCCGGGTGGGAGATCTATCACATGAAGGGCTCGCCAGCCGACCCGAACCGCCTCTACGCCTCGCAGACCAGCGGGTGGTTCGGACAGGTGATCCAGCGCTCCAATGATGGCGGCAAGACGTGGGAGGCGGTGGGCAACCAGTTCACCTACGACGGCGCCACCGGCACCCACCAGTGGTACGACGGCACGCAGCATCCCTGGGAGTTCAAGCGGGTGTGGCACCTGGAGCCGTCGCTCGACGATCCGGACACCGTGTATGCCGGGGTTGAGGACGCCGCGATCTTCCGCACCACCGATGGCGGCAAGACCTGGCAGGAACTGCCCGGACTCCGCAACCACGGCAAGGGCCACCTCTGGCAGCCGGGCGCGGGCGGCATGGGACTGCACACCATCGTGCTGGATCCGCTCCATCCTGGACGC
This sequence comes from Verrucomicrobiota bacterium, assembly GCA_017302195.1. Taxonomy (GTDB): domain Bacteria; phylum Verrucomicrobiota; class Verrucomicrobiia; order Limisphaerales; family UBA9464; genus UBA9464. The sequence continues at coordinate 3,245 of JAFLEG010000082.1, read as the reverse complement.
CTCTACATCGCCATCTCCGCGGCCGGCGCCTTCCGCTCTGACGACGCGGGACAGACCTGGCGTCCGATCACCCGCGGACTGAAGTCCCAGTATGAACTGCCCGATCCCGACGCCGAGGTGGGGCACTGCGTCCACCGCATCGCCATGCACCGGTCGCGTCCCGACACCCTGTTCATGCAGAAGCACTGGGATGTCATGCGCTCCGATGATGGCGGCGGATCCTGGCACGAGGTAAGCGGCAACCTGCCCACCGACTTCGGATTCCCGATTGCCGTCCACGCCCACGAACCGGAGACCGTGTACGTGGTCCCAATCCTGAGCGATTCCATGCATTATCCGCCCGACGGCCGGCTGCGGGTGTATCGCAGCCGCACCGGGGGCAACGAATGGGAGGCGCTCACCCAGGGGCTTCCGCAGTCCCACTGCTACGTCAACGTGCTGCGCGGCGCGATGTCCGTGGATTCCCTGCCCTCCTGCGGCGTGTATTTCGGCACCACGGGCGGACAGGTGTACGGCTCGTCGGACTCCGGAGACACCTGGACCGCCATCGTCCGGGACCTGCCCGCCGTGCTCTCGGTCGAGGCGCAGACCCTGCCATGACGTCCATCCGGGTCGCGCTGCCCCTGCACCTCCGCAACCTCGCCGGCGTCGAGGGGGAACTGTCGCTGGAAGTGGGGGGATCGCCCACCGTGTCCGCGGTACTCGACGCCCTGGAGGCACGGCATCCCACCCTGCGCGGCACCCTGCGCGATCACGTCAGCCGGAAACGCCGTCCCTTCATCCGCTTCTTCGCCTGCGAACAGGACTGGTCCCACGAACCTCCCGACGCACCGCTGCCTGAGGCGATCGTTCAGGGTCGGGAACCGCTCCTGATCATCGGCGCGATGGCGGGCGGATAGCGCGCCGAGGCGCTACTCCACCGGCCAGCCCTGCCACACCCAGACCAGGGCGTCCGCCAGGGTCTGCTGGAATACCCGGCCGTCGCAGTGGCCGGAGTCGAGGCTGAACACAAAGCGGTACGGGTACCCCTTGGCCTTGAGCGCCGCGGCGGTGCGCTGACCGGCCATCACCCAGTTGTGGTACGTGCCCTCGGGATCCTTGGCGCCGTTGTCGCGGTCGGACACATGGGTGAAAATCCGCAGCGGCTTCTTCTCGCTGGTCTCGATCAGCTTCATGCCGGAGTGGTACTCCCAGGCGCCCAGCGGGTACTTGGCCTCCTCGGCCGCGTCGTCATCCTGCTGGTCCACAAAGGTGCCGGAATAGGCCAGGATGCGGCGGAAGAGGTCGGGGCGAAACCATCCCATGCTCAGGGCCGCGGCGCCGCCCGAGCTGCAGCCCAGGACCGCTCGTCCCCAGGGATCGCCGGTGAAGGCCAGCCGCGGATACACGGCCCGAATGGCGGGATCGTGCAGCACGGCCGGCAGCACCTCGTCGTGGATGAAGCGGGCGAGTCGGTCCGACAGGGTGTCGTATTCCAGCCCGCGCTCGCTGCTCTTGCTGTCGCTGCCGCCGTTCTCCACCGCGATGGCGATGAAGGCCGGCAGGCGGCGCTTCGGGTCCTTGGAAATCGTCAGGTTGTCCAGGGCGTTCCGCACCAGGGCGAGCTGGCCCGGACCGTCGTGAATGATCAGCAGCGGCGCCTGGGTGCCGTCGCGATAGGCGGCGGGCACATAGACGAAGATGCGGCGCTCCTTCCGCACCGGACGGCGCACCGGGTCCAGGGTGGTGTCGTCCCCGCGGAAGATCTTGCTGTCCGCGAGCTGCATCGTGAACTCAAAGGCCCGGCCCTTCGGGTTGCCGAGATCCGTCAGCGCCGGATCCACCGTGTACGCCGGCCCGACCGTGAACTCACCGTCGCCCTCGGAGCCGGCACCCGCGTCGGCCGCCGACAGACCTGCCGAAGCCAGGAAGCACGCGAACCCGGCGGTGAGGGTGGCAACGATCCGCGTCCACCTCGGGCGGTGGTGGTTGGAAAAATGCATGGCCGCGTCATCCGGCAACCCGCCGGGGGAAACAAGCCAAAAGCCGGGACACCCCCCCGCTTCACCCTTCCCGGCACGGCAAATCTCTCCGGGGAACTGCGGTGAATCGGCTTGTCCGCCTCCGCGTCTTTTGTTCTGTTGATCACCACTCCCATGAAGACAAATCGCCGCGACTTTCTCCGTCACTCCGCCGTGGCCGGTGCCGCGCTCGCCCTGCCCTCCTCCCGTCTTCTCGCCGCCCAGGGTGCCCCGTCCCCCGGATCCGTGGTGGGCGCCAACGGCGACATCCGCGTCGCCGTGGTGGGCTTCAACAGCCGGGGCATGGACCACATCAACGGCTTCAAGAAGGTGCCGGGGGTGCGCCTGGTCGCCCTGTGCGATGTGGATCAGGACGTCCTGGGGAAGGAGGCCAAGCGCCAGGCCGATGCCGGCAATCCGGTGGCCACCTACACGGATGTCCGGAAGCTGCTCGAAAGCAAGGAAGTGGACGCCATCTCCACCGCCACGCCCAATCACTGGCATGCCCTGATCAGCGTCTGGGCCTGCCAGGCCGGCAAGGATGTCTATGTCGAGAAGCCGGTCTCCCACAATGCCTGGGAAGGACGGCAGATCGTGAACGCCGCCCGACAGTACCGCCGCATCGTGCAGACCGGCACCCAGAGCCGGTCCAATCCGGGCCTGCAGGAGGCCGTGGCCTGGATCCGTGCCGGCAACCTGGGGGACGTCCAGCTCGTGCGGGGTCTCTGCTACAAGCCGCGACAGAGCATTGGGAAGGTCACCGCCCCGACCGCGGTGCCGTCGTCCATCAATTACGACCTGTGGTGCGGTCCGGCGCCGATGGGTCCCCTGATGCGCCAGAAGCTGCACTACGACTGGCACTGGGTCTTCTCCACCGGCAACGGCGATCTGGGCAACCAGGGCATCCACCAGATGGACATTGCCCGCTGGGTGCTCGGGGAGAGCCAGCTCAGCCCGCTGGTGTTCAGCGTGGGCGGACGGTTCGGGTACGCCGATGACGGCAACACCCCCAACACCCAGATCGTGTATCACGGCTACGCCAAGGCGCCGCTGATCTTCGAGGTGCGCGGCCTGCCGAGGTCGAAGGAATTCCACGACCCGCAGACCTGGGGCAAGAACATGGATGACCTCAAGGGCGCCCGCATCGGCGTGATCGTGGAGTGCCGCAACGGCTCCATGGTCATCCCCAGCTACGACAGCGCCATCGCCTACGACACCGCCGGCAAGGAGGTGAAACGCTTCCAG
>JAFLEG010000081.1 GCA_017302195.1 Verrucomicrobiota bacterium | reverse complement strand
CCGGGGAAATGTCCGGCGAAATACGGTTCGCCCATGGTCACCTGCTTGAGGGCGGTGATCTGGTTGCCGGCGATGCGCGTGACGCGGTCCACCATCAGGAACGGCGGGCGGTGCGGCAGCAACTGCATCACCTGTTCGATCTCGAGGATGGCGCCATCGCGCACGCTGGTTTCGCCGGAATCGGTGGTGGTCACGTTGGCTTGGGGAGAGGAGCGGGAGTCGTTGCGGACGGGACGGGGACGCAGGTCGGAGGGGGGGGGTGCAAAGGCCTGGGCGGCCTCCCGCGGCTTGCGGGACTGCGCCAGGATCGCCTTGGCCAGTTCGGTGTTGGCGTGATGGCTCGGCCGGATGGCAATGATGTGGGCGTGCAGCGGACGCCCGATCAGCGAGAGGTCGCCCACGATGTCGAGCATCTTGTGCCGGACGAATTCCTCCGGGTACCGCAGCGGCTCGTTGGTGAGCACCGCGTCATCCCGCACGATGATCGCGTTCTCCAGGCTCGCGCCGCGGATCAGTCCGTTGCGGTACAGATGCTCGATCTCCTCCAAAAACCCGAAGGTGCGGGCGTGGCTCAGCTCGCGCTCCCAGGTGTCCGGAGTCACCTCCAGCGAGTAGAACTGGGTGAAGCGCCCCCCCTTGTCCACGCTCGTGCACGACAGCTTCAGGCCGTCGTGGGGAAAGGCCGCCATCTCGGTGGATCCGACCCGGATCTCGATGGGGGCGGCAAGCCGGAGGGGCTCGACGGGATCGGGCTGGGGCTGGAGGCCCGCCTCCCGCAGCAGGCGGACGAATTCCCGCGAACTGCCATCCCCGATCGGTGGCTCGTTGGCATCCAGTTCCACCACCGCATTGGTCACCCCCGCCCCGGCCAGGGCGGCCAGCACATGTTCCACGGTGTGGATGCGCACCGCACCGCGGCCGAGGGTGGTGGAGCGCTGGGTGTCCACCACCCAGTCGGTCGCCGCCTCCAGTTCCGGGCGATCCTCCAGGTCCACGCGGCGGAAGCGGATGCCGGTGTTCGGCAGCGCGGGCTGGAAGGTCAGGGTGACCCGGTTGCCCGAATGCAGCCCGATCCCGGCGAACGAGACGGGCTTCTGGAGCGTTTGCTGCTGCGGCACCGCGCCGTTGTAGCCAATCCGCAATGCCAGGGGCAAGGGCGGGCGCAGGGCGGGTGACCCCGCGGTGAATCGCGAGGCTCCTCGCGAAGCACCGGCGGCACCCCTTCTGGAAGAGCCGGAGCCGCGTTCTGGATCCCGCCGGAATCAGGAAACGGCGGCCGGGGGCGATCCCCACTCCGCGAGCTCCACCGTGATGCCCTCGGGGCCGTCGAGGAACACCAGCTTTCGGTCATGAAACCGCAGGACCTCGTTGCGCAGCACCACCCCGGCCGCCTGCAGACGCACCACCGCCGCATCGAGATCATCCACGGCGAAGCAGACATGGTTGAAGCCGAGCCGGGCCAGGTTGCGGATGGTGGGATCCACCACCGGTTCCGGATGCCGATACCGGAGCAACTGCACCTCCGTGCGGGGCGTTGCCCCCTCCAGGACCAGGGTCACATGCTCTGCCTCGATGCCCTCCACCCCCATGTAGGCGGCGAACTGGGCTCCGGAAATCACGACCGACTTCTCCTTCCGGAAGCCGAGCAACCCGAAGAATGCCACCGCCGCCGCCACATCACGGACCGCCACGGTGAAATGGTCAACCTCGGTGGAGGCTACATCGTGCTCGGTGTCGCCGAGCGAGACGGGCGTCCGGTGTTACCTCCGGCGGGGCTGAAGCCGACCCAACTCGACGTCATCCAGAAACAAGTCCTGGAACTCGGTCAGCATGCGATCCAGCCGGCGTTTCATCCCGTGATGGTGCCAGCGGAGATCGGCGGCAAACATCTCCTCGTGCTTTGGGCGCCCGGGGGCCAGACGCGGCCTTACAAGGCAAGGCGATCGATCGCCAGGGACGCGCGGGAATGGGCTTATTTCATCCGCAAGGGTTCCTGCACCGTTCGCGCAAGAGGGGTTGATGAGCAGGAGCTGGTGTCTCTTGCGGCGACGGTGCCGTTCGACGACCGCATCAACCAGCATGTCGTGTGGTTTCCCGACGGTGCAGGCGGCGACCGGTTCGAAGAGAAGATCTTCCAAGGACCGCTGGGACAGATGACCCGCGAGGCGCTCAACTTTATCCGGCGGAGTTACCTGCGAGAAACCGTGATCAAGCACCGTGACCGTGCCGAGGTGACGCGAGTTGAGAATTTCCCCTACGCGGCGGTCGAAGAGGCGGTGGTGAACGCAATCTACCACCGGAGCTACGAGGAACGGGAGCCGGTGGAGGTGCGCATCAGCCCAGACGAGTTGGCGGTGTTGAGTTTCCCAGGACCTGACCGGTCCATCGCCTTGGCGGACCTGCGGCGTGGGAAGGCAGTGTCGCGACGCTATCGCAACCGACGGATCGGAGAGTTTCTGAAGGAACTGGACCTGACCGAGGGACGTGCCACAGGGATACCCAAGATTCTCCAAGCGATGCGGACAAACGGGTCGCCAATGCCCATCATTCAGACAGACGAAGACCGAATCTCGTTCCTGATCCGGCTGCCGGTTCACCCCAAGGCCAAGCCCCCAGAGCCTCCGATAGTCACCGGGGAAGTCACCGGGGAAGTCGGCCGACTGCTGACGGCACTAGTCGGCGAGAGGAAGCGGACGGAACTTCAGGCCGCCCTGGGACTCAAGCATGAGGATCACTTCCGGCGCGCGTACCTGCTCCCGGCACTTCAGGGCGGCTGGATTGAAATGACGCTTCCCGGGAAGCCCAAGAGCCGTCTTCAGAGGTATCGCGTGACGGGCAAGGGGGCCACCTGGGTGGAATTGCGTCGGACAGCGAGCAGACACACGAACACGCGAGGACCTTCCCCCCACTGAGTGCCGTTGGCGGCGACGCCACCAATCGTGCACACCAGCCGGCGAATCGTGGATCCATCGGGTCGTGGACAGCGTCCGACCAAACGGGCTGGTGAAGTTGCCGGGCGGCTCGACCTGCTGCGGGAACCGGTGCACGGTGCCGGGCGTCCGCCGATTCGCATGCTTTTGACCGGGCTCTTCCTCCTGATGCTGTTCGCGCACAGCCTGATGGCGGCGCGATTGGAAGGTACGGCCTTCACGCCGCCCCTGCTGATGGCCATGGGTGGTGTCCTCGCCGCGGTGTCCGCACCCGCCCTGCACCAGGCGCCCCTGGAGATGGGCACCTTCCTCCATGTCGCGGAATTGGGACTGGTGCTGCTGCTCTTCGCCGACGCCAGTCGTGCCGATCTGCGCTTGCTGCGCCAGATCCGGGCGCTCCCCGCACGCCTGCTCACCACCGGCCTGCTGGGCACGATCCTGCTGGGGCTGCTGGCGGCCTGCGGCGTGTTTCCCTCCCTGTCGCTGTGGGAGGCCGGGATCCTGGCCGCCATCCTCGCCCCCACCGATGCCGGACTCGGCCAGGTGGTGGTGAGCTCGCCCCGGGTGCCCCGGCGCATCCGGGAGGCGCTGCTGGTGGAGGCGGGATTGAACGACGGACTGTCCGTCCCGTTCCTGCTCTTTTTCAGCGCCCTGGCCACCCGGGGCGGCGGTGATGCGGCCGAGGCCAGTCTGCTGCGGTACGTGCTGGAACAACTCGGCATCGGGGTGCTGGTGGGCGCCGGCATTGGCGGGCTGGGCGGGCTGCTGATCGCCCGCGCGCACCGGCATCGCTGGGCGTCGGCGTCCGGACTTCAGCTCGGCGTGGTGACCCTCCCCCTGCTCTGCCTGCTGGCCTCGCTCCCGCTGGGAGCCAGCGCCTTCATCGCCGCCTTTGTCGCCGGACTGGCCGTGCAGCGGCCCTTTCCGGAGGCCGCCCGGCACTGCCTGGAGTTCACCGAAGGCTGGGGGCAGCTTTTCAACCTGGCGGTGTTCTTCCTGTTCGGACTGCTGGTGGTCCGCGCCTGGCCGGGCCTTTCCTGGATGCACCTGCTCTACGCGGGGCTCAGCCTCACGCTGATCCGCATGCTCCCGGTGGCCCTCGCCCTCCGCGGCACCGGCCTGAGCCGGGCCACGCACCTCTTCATCGGGTGGTTCGGTCCGCGCGGCCTGGCCTCGGTGGTGCTCGGATTGGTGTATCTGGAACAGCACCGGGCACACACCGGCGAGGAGACCATCCGCCTCACGGTGGTCGCGACCGTCGCGCTCAGCATCGTGCTCCACGGCGTGACCGCGAATCCGGGCATGGCATGGTATGCGCGGGCCGTGGGACGGCTGCCCTCCGATGCTCCCGAGCTGGACCCCGGGTCTGGAATCGTTCCACTGTCACCGCCATCCTCTCCTGCATGACCATCACTCCTCTGGGCGCCGTCGGCGGCGAAGTCACCGGCTCCTCATACTCCGTGCGCACCGCCCGGGCTCACCTCCTGGTGGACTGCGGCCTGTTCCAGGGCGGCCGCCGCGTCGAGGAACTCAACGAACCGCCCCTGCCTCCCGGGGATTCCCTGCAGTCCCTCCTGCTGACGCACGCCCATCTCGACCACACCGGGCGCCTGCCCCTGCTGGTGCGGCAGGGTCACTCCATGCCCATCTTCGGCACGCCGGCAACCCTGGAGATGACCCGGCTGATCCTGCGGGATTCCGCGCGGATCCAGGTGGCCGACGCGGAACGGAGGAACCGGAAGCTGCAGCGGGCGGGTGAACCGCCGGAGGAACCGCTGTACACACCCCAGGATGTCGAGAAGGTGCTGACCCTGCTGCGTCCCGTGCCCTATAGGGAACCCGTGGACGTGGCCCCCGGGATCCACGCGGTCTGGGTGGACTCGGGCCACATGCTCGGCTCGGCCAGCATCCAGTTGATCGTCGAGGAGGACGACGTCACCCGCCGGGTGGTCTTCTCCGGAGACATCGGGCCCATTGGCGCCCCGATCCTGCGCGACTTCGAGTCCTTCCAGCAGGCCGACCTGGTGTTCCTGGAGTCCACCTATGGGGACCGCGACCACCGGCCCTATGAGGAGACCGTGTCGGAGTTTGTCACGCTGGTGAAGGCCGCCGTGGATCAGGGCGGCAAGGTGCTGGTCCCGGTGTTCGCGGTCGGGCGCGCGCAACTGATCATCAACCTGCTCGCCTGGATGTTTCGCACCGGCAAGGTGAAGCCCTTCCCCATCTTCCTGGACAGTCCGATGGCCATCGAGGCCACCGAAATCTATGCGCGGCATCACAACCTCTTCGACGAGGAGATGCTGCAGTTCCTGAGGGAGAAGCCGATCCGCTCGGATCTCAAGACCCTGAGGAACTGCGTCACCGCCGAGGAGTCGAAGGCGATCAACGACTTTCCAGGCTCCTGCCTGGTGCTGGCCGGATCCGGCATGTGTACCGCGGGACGCATCCTGCATCACCTGAAGGCCCACCTCTGGAAGCCGGAGACGCGGGTGCTCATTGTCGGGTTCCAGAGCGAGGGATCGCTGGGACGCCGCCTGGTCAACCGTGAGCCCACGGTGCGGATCCATGGCGAGACCATTGCCGTGAAGGCACAGGTGCACACCCTGGGCGGATTCAGCGCGCACGCCGGACAGACCGACCTGCTCGGCTGGCTGGAGGCCATGGCGGCGTCCCGCCCCCGCGTCGCCCTGACCCATGGGGAGGACACTCCCCGCCGGGCGCTGGCGGACGCCATCCAGCGCCGGTTTCAGCTCCCGGTCCTGCTTCCCGATCTGCGGGAACAGATCGAGGTGTGACGCCTGGCAGCCTGGGGATGCCGCGGGCTGCGCACGGGGAAGAGCAAGGCTCCCGTACGCCTCGCGAGCGAACAGCGGGAAGGCCCAGATCTGAACGGTGAACGTCCACCGTCAGGGCCTCGTGACCTCGTCTCCCACCTGCCGCCAGGACGGCGAGGAATTCCCCTTCATCGGCGGCCAAATCTCGGCCATTGTTTCCGGGCATTTCCATGAAGACTTCCCCAAAGGCATCCCCGCGTTCTCCCAGCCGCCGCCAATTTCTCCGCCGAAGCGCCACCGCCACCGGGGCGGTGCTGGCGTTCCCGTATGTCGGCGACGTGCTGGGCGCCAACGACCGCATCCAGGTGGCCTGCATCGGCGTGGGCGGCAAGGGATCCAGCGACACCGATGACGCCGCGCGCTGCGGGGGCACCATCGTCGGCCTGTGCGATGTGGATTCCGACTCGCTGGCGAAGAAGGCCCAGAAGTTTCCCGACGCCCGCCGTTTTGCAGACTTCCGCAAGATGCTCGAGGAACTCGGCTCCTCGGTGGACGCCGTCACCATCTCCACGCCGGATCATGTCCACGGCGTCGCCGCCGCCATGGCCATGAAGATGGGCAAGCACATCTACTGCCAGAAGCCGCTCACCCAGACGGTCTCGGAGGCGCGGGAGCTGCGCCAACTGGCCCGCGACAAAAAACTGGCCACCCAGATGGGCAACCAGGGCAGCGCAGGCTCCGGACTCCGCCGTGCCGTGGAGGTGATCCAGTCGGGGGTCATCGGACCCGTCCGCGAGCTGCACGTCTGGTCCAACCGGCCGGTCTGGCCCCAGGGGTTGGCGCGACCGGAGGGGTCGGATCCGGTCCCCGCAAACCTCGACTGGGATCTCTGGCTGGGGCCGGCGGCGGTCCGTCCCTACAAGAAGGGCGTGTACCATTCCTTTGCCTGGCGGGGCTGGAATGACTTTGGCACCGGAGCCCTCGGCGACATGGCGTGCCACACGGTCAACATGCCGTTCCGCGCGTTGAAGCTCGGATACCCCACCCGGGTGGTGGCGGAGATCACGTCCGAATCCTTCCCGGAGACCTTCGCCAAGACCTCCCGCCTCCGGTTCGAGTTTCCGGAGCGGGAGGGACTCCCGCCGCTGAAGTTCTGGTGGTACGACGGCAATCCGGGGGACCAGGACCTTGCGCCGCTGCGTCCGTCAGCCGATCTGACCCGGGAGATCGTCACCCTCCAGGGATCGCTGCCGGCGAGCGGATGCCTGCTGGTCGGGGAACGCGGGAAGCTGTTCTCGCCCGACGACTACGGCTCCCAGTTTTTCCTCATGGCGGATGCCGAAAAGGCCTACACCGCCGGAGAGAAGCACGAGGCGGCGCGGGCGGTGGCGGAGACCATTCCGCGATCCCCGGGGCACAACGAGGAATGGTTCCGCATGATGCGGGACGGCACGCCGGCCTATTCCAACTTCGACATCGCGGCCTACCTGACCGAGATCATCCTCCTGGGCTGCATCGCGGTGCGCGTTGGCGAGGGCCGGGTCATGGAGTGGGACGGCCCCAACATGCGTTCCCCGAACCTTCCGGAGGCCTCCCGCTTCGTGAAGCGGGAGAACCGTCCCGGATGGAGTGCCTGACCCCGTGGGTCCAGGCCGGATGGCATGACGCGGTTCAGGCGGTGAACGTTCCACGTCCAACCTCGAACGTTGGAGGTTCAATGGATCCTCGCTGACCCAACGACCGATCCACGTGGTGGTGCGCCCACACGGGTTCAGCCCCGCTCCGGGGCGCCGGCCCAGCGGCGTCCGAGATCCACACACGGCTTCTCGATGCACCGGTAGGCCGCCGCGGCCGCCACCAGCGTGGACAGCACCGGCAGCCACAGCAGCATGGGATGTCGCGCCAGCGCGCCGCGGAAAGGCTCGATGCCGGTCAGGTTGTAGATCAGGAAGCCGTGCAGCAGGTAGAGCGAGTAGGACCACTCCCCGATCCTCCGGAAGGCGCCCAGCACCGGACGTCCTCCGGACAGCTCCCGCCCCACCAGCCCGACCAGCAGCAGCGCCGTCGGCACGCCGAAGCACAGCGAGGTGTGGCGGATGGCCGGGTGGGACAGCACCGCATGATCGGCAGTCACCCCGGTCCAGGTAGTGAGTCCCAGCGACACCAGGAACGCCCCCGCGCCGGCCAGCGCGAACCAGTGCGGACGCGGAATGGTCCAGCGACGCAGCGCCCAGGCGGCGGCCAGCCCGGCCAGGAATCCCAGCACATGCTGGTCAAAGAGGAAGTTCACCGCGGTGGCATGCACCGAGCCGTCGTCGGGAAACGGGCGCGGCAGGAAGGCAAGCCCCAGCATCACCGCCGCCACCACGGCCAACCCGCGGCGCAATCCCATCAGCAGCACCGCGACGAAGCTGACGTAGAACACCATCTCGAAGGTGAGGGTCCACGACAGGTTGATGAACGGCGGCAGCGGATAGGGGATGAGCAGGAAAGCGCAGGCCACCACCACTGGATCCAGGTGCGCGAAATCCTTCGCCGCCTTGAGCAGCACCACCGTCCAGTAGAGCGGGAAGATCCGCAGCGCACGCTTGATGGCATAGGGACGCACGCTGGAGGGGCGTCCGGCGTCACCCTGATGCACCCACAGGATGATGAAGCCGCTGATGACGAAGAAGACGTCCACACCCACGAACCCGGCGCGGAACACGTTGCCCATCCAGGCCGCGCCGAAGCGCTCCTTGAAGATCTCGCCGGCGTGGAACAGCACCACCATCAGGGCGGCGATGCCGCGCAGTGACTGGAGATCGCCCAACCGCACTCCGCTCCGGCCACGGGAGGCGGCTCCGGACGGCGGATGGGGCTCGGTGTCGGTGCTCACGGAACGGGGTGCGCTCCCGGCCGGAGGCTGCCGCTGGGATTCTGGGGAGCACACGCGCCCCCGCGTGTTGACCGGGGCGCCCTCGCCCCGGTCGGTGCGCGCAACCGTGGACTCACTGGGGGCGAGTCCACACGCCCCAACCGGGCAGCAATGCGTGCCATCGTCCGTTCCCACTCGCCGCCCGCCACATGCCAGGGCGCACGCCCTCCCCAATCAAATTCCATAAGGCCGACACAGCGTGTTGGCCGCCATTCCACGGGGTCAAGCCCGGGCTGCCGACGCGGAGAGTTTTCAGTTTCAAGTGTTCAGTCTTCAGAAAGGCAGAGGAAGTCAGAGCCGCGTGACCTCGTCTTCTTCGGCCTTCACCTCATCACTCAACGCTCATCGTTCATCCCTCCCCGGTAGGGTTGGGCTCCCGCACAACCCCAATTTCTGCCGCTTGACGTGTCAAGGTGCTGCGGAGAACGAGGGAAGTATCTGGCGGTGGTACTTCTGCAGGTTCCCGCCGCGACTCACTCAGGCGCGCTCAGACGATAGAAGCCCTGCGGCCGACCGCGGTCATCGGCCACCTGCCATCGGAACATCTCCCGCCGCGGAGCCAGCGCGGTCAATGGCTCCCACCGACCGACGTCGAACTGCTCGCGATACTCCAAGACGGGCGATTCACCGACCGCGGACCAACTGATAACCGGCACACCCGTGCTCGCGGAGCCCTCCAGACTCGGCTGGGCATTTCGTTCCTCCCAGAGGCTCCAGATTTCATCGGGGTCCAACGCCCGGTCGAAGATCATCACCTCGTCCAGAATTCCGGAAAGCCGACCGTCATAGGATTGACGGGAGGAGCCGAAGCACAGCGGCGTTCTCGCGTAGTCCAGGAGGAAGGGCGCAGGCTGCGTGGCTTCCAGGGCGCCATCAACAAAGAGCCGGGCATTCTGGCCATCGTGGGTTCCAACCACGAAATAGAATCGGCCAGGCACCACCTCCGTGGTGGAAGTCACCACCACCTGGTTTTGCGGGCCGCTTCCCGAGGCGACGACAAACTTCAAGCGGTCGGTCCCCGTCAGCCGATCCTTCACCAGGGTGTACCCCTCGAATCCCCTCCCCTCGGGACGGCGCTTGAACACGAGGTACTGCAGGCCAGGGGTGGCGGCACCCCGAGTATCCATGTCCTCAAACTGGACCCAGGCCGCGACAGTAACCCGGCGTGGCCGCTGTGTGGGAGCGTCAGGAACCTCGAGGAAGTTGGTTCCATTCAGGTGGAACCCCATCTGAAAAACCGCGGGGGAATAGGACGGCATGATGCCGAACAGGGCAACGTTGGTCCCCACCAAATTCCTCGTGGATTGGTCGCCGCTCCACCAACCCTGGAGCGCATTGGTCCACGATTGGGCGGAGAGGGAGAGCGCTCCGATCAGGAGTTGGCATGGGAGAAGAAACAGCCTGAGTTGCACGCGGGGTCGCGTGACCATCGCCCGAGGATTCATGGGTTACTGGTTAGCAGTGCACATGCCAGCGGAGCGGGCCGTGGAACTGCTCGGCCGACCGAGGACGGACGCCGAGAGCCGCCACCCAGCTTGCGCGGTGAAATCGGGTCTGGCCTGCCGAAGGTGTTTGGTGAGTCGGACGGGGCTCCTACTGCTTGGCACCTTCCAATGCGGCGACCACCGCCTTGAATTGAGGATCCGCCAAAAGCTCACCCACGGTTCGGATCGGGCGATTATCTGAATCGCCTGAGGGTCCAGGGACTGAAGCCTGCTCCGCTTGTGCCGAATCCAACCTGGGGAGCGTCTCAAATCGGGTGGCCTCCAGCACGTCGCCGATGGTGTCCAACGGCGACGACTGGTCGGAAATCGCCTGCTCGCCGTCACCCACTTGGGCATCGGCAACCGCGCCCTTCGGAAGCGTGGAACTACAGCCGGAAGCAATGAGTCCGATACCCAGGAACACGACCAGGGTTTTCATGGCGGGCGGACCATAAAGTGATCTCCGCACTGAAGGCCAGCCCCACTGTGTCCTTGGCGCCCTGGGTGTGAGTCTCTCTCGCACCTCGGACACCCCCAGCCGGCATCGCCACCGACATCCCAGGGATGCGCTGGCTCGAGGGTGGCAGGATCCCACTCGAGCACCATGCCGGTGAACGGCAGTCCGTGGTGCTCCAGATCCGGC
>JAFLEG010000080.1 GCA_017302195.1 Verrucomicrobiota bacterium | reverse complement strand
CGGCCCCTCCGCGTGCCGGTGCTTCCGTCGAACGATGCCCCGGCTTCAGCGCAACCGCTCGAAGGAACCAACGGAAGCGTGGCGGTCCAGTTGGGGGGTTCGACCCTGGAATCCTGGGAGCCGTCCGGAGATCCGTCGGTTCCGCAGGGTTCGGTGTGGTTCCACTGGCGGGCTCCGGCCACGGGACAGGCCTGGTTTCGTTCGGCCTTCCCTCCCCAGGGAACGAATGATGTCCGCCTCTATTCCCAAAGCGCATCGCAGCGGTTGCAGGAGGTCGCGGCGTGGAAGGATCGCGACGGAGTCGGACTGCTGGTCGAGCGGGCGGCGGAATACTGGATCCGGGTTGCCGGGGATACCCGCGTGCATTCGTCCAGCCTCGACTGGGAATCCTGGCCCTTCCGCGTCGTGGTTCCCGGGCCGGGGATCGTGCTCGCCAGCCGGGTGTCCTTCGAGTTGATGGCCGATGTGCCCCCGGACGACATCAGTGAGGTGCTTTATCTGCACTGGGGAAGCATGAGTGGCCCGGGAAGAAGTCCTCCGTGGAAGGTAACTCCCGAACACCTGGCCGCGGGGGGCATGGGTGCCGTCGGCGCGCAGATTGGGTTCCGGAATGGCACCGTCATGCAGATTCCCGAGTCCGCGTTTGTGCGGTGGCGTCCGGACAATGACGACCTGGCCCGGGCGATCCCATGGCGGGAGCACTCCGTTTCCTGGGTGTCCACGGCAGGCGCCACCCTGGAAGCGGGAGAACCCGCGGCGCCGTCGGGTTCGCGAACCTTGTGGTGGTCGTTTGTGGCGCCCGACGACGGCTTCGTCCGCATGGCCTCCGGGGACGCCGCGCATCCCATGGAGGCCTTTCGGGTGCCGCAAACCGATTCCTGGAACGGCGCAGTCCGTGTGGCCGGACCGGCGGGGTCGGGCGATCTGGAGGTCCGCCGCGGCCAGAAGTTCCTGTTCCGCCTCGTGGCGTCGGCGATCACCCAGGTTTCTGTGGATCTCCACTTTTCCCGGGTGGGTGCCAACCCGTCGCCGGAATCGGCGGCGATCCTTCCCGACGACGGCGGTCCGCTGCGGGCGGAATTCGGCCCCAGCGGCACCTCCGGCAGCAGCCGCTTCTGGTGGATCGAGCCCGGCCGATCCGGGGTGATGTTCTTCGAGCAGAGCGATCCGTACCCGGGGGACTTCCGGTGGAACCTCTATCCGGATGGAATCTTGACGGGCGAGCATCCCTTCCAGTGGCCGGACCATCATCCGGTGCAGCAGGGGCGCCGGTACCTGGTGGAATGCTGGCTGAGTGACGGCCATTTCGGCACGTGGACCGGCCGGGCGGTGATTCAGGAGGCCAACACCAACGATCACCTTTCCCGCCGATGGGAAGTGCCGCCGACAGGCTTGCAGCGCCGGTTCTTCCTCGGGGACACCCCCAGCGATCCGGCGGAACCGGTCATCAACCTCACCGCCGGGCCGTCCGCCCTCCGCTCCCTGTGGTTCTCATGGACCAGCCCGCGCCGGCAGTACGCGACCTTCTGGAGTTCGCCTGTCGCTCCGTTGGGGGTCTTCGAAGGAGACTCTCTGAACGAGCTCTGGATGATGGCCCGGTCGAATGGGGAACCCATCACGTTCCTTGCGGAGCCGGGGCGAACGTATTCGATGCTCCTGCAGCAGGCAGGATTGCAGGAGTATGGGATCACCGTGGGTGTGGGACCGGTACCCGCACCGCGTGGCGACGATTTCGCCGGGCGCGGAAGGGTCCACGGTTTCGACGCGGTCCTGGAGTTCGAGTGTCAGGCGGCTACACGGGAGCCCGGCGAGCCGCGGCACGGAGGGGGCCTCGCTGCGGCGTCCAGTTGGTGGAGTTGGACCGCGCCCGCCCGGGGAACGCTGTCCCTGGGACGGGACACCGGCGTTTACAATCCCTTCGACCTGACCGTGTACCGCGGCACCGAATTGGCCCGCCTCACGCCGGTGACCGGCACCGAGGGGAACCCCGACATCCGGATGCTGGAACTCCCGGTGGAGGCCGGGGAGGAACTCCAGTTCGCCGGGGTTTCCAGGCAGGGTCCCTTCTGGCCATTCCATCGTCCGGAACGCTGGCTCCTGCGGTTCAAGTCCGGGTTCGATCCGGAGACGGATCTACAGGTGACACCTCTGGCGGATGGCCTGGAAGTGCGGTGGCCCGAGGCGCTGGACGGATTCCTGCTGGAGACGACGACCGATCCGGTCCGTCGCGACTGGCAGGCCGTGGATCGCCGCGCCGGGCCTTCCGTGCGATTGGCGGCGCCGGCAACCGGGGCCGTCTATTTCCGGATGCGTGCCCCATGAAGGAAGGATCCATGCCCTGGATGTCCGGACGCCTGGAGATCGCCGTGCGGTCCCTGCTTTTGGCGACGGCCCTGATGCCATGCGCGGTGGCGCAGGAGCCCGCAACAGATTTTCCCAGGGTTGGCGCCTGGCCCGGGTACGTCCGGGGAAGCGTCCTCAATGTGGCCCCGGTGGGATCGCACCTGGTCTGCTCGCTGGACCTGGGGGGCATCGGGATTCTGGACCCGACGTCCGAAACGAACTCCGGGCTGGTCCGGCTGGCGGTGGCCGGCGGCTGTCATCAGGTCGAGGCGGCGGGCTCGGTGGGCTATCTCGCACTGGGACCGCAGGGGCTGGGCATCGCCGATCTCGCCGATCCCAAGGCGCCGCGGTTGCTGACGTCGGTGTCCATGCCGCACCCCGTGTACTCCCTCGCCTTGGGAGAGGGCGTTGCGGTGGTGTCGTCCGGACTGTTGTGGACCGTGCTGGACCTGGCGAATCCGAAGGATCCCGTGGTGCTGGGCACCTACCGGTCCGCAGCCAGTCCGCAGGACCTGCACATTCATGCCCGTCGCCTTTATGCGGTGCTCGGCGATGGCACCTTGGAGGTTTTTGACCTCGCCGGCCGGACCGCCCCCTCGCTGCTCGGGCGCATCAAGTATCCTGGATTTTCGGCGATCCGAGTGGCCGTGCGCGGACTGCATGCCTTCGTCGCGGTTTCAGGCGGCGGCATTCTGGTGCTCGATGTGTCGAATCCCGAATCCATGCACGTGGCGGAGCAACTGCCGGCGGGCGGGCGGGTGAACTTCGGGCTTCAAGGGAACCGGCTGGTGACCTGGGACGAGCGCGGGGAGGTCCGCGTGTGGGATGTGGCCAATCCCCTGCAGCCGGCCCTGTTGAGCCGCCAATCGTTCCCGGAGGCCCGGCTGATCATTCAGCGTCCCGCGGTCGTGGGGGATCAGGTCTGGTTTCACGGCGCCACGGCGTCCTTGCGCAGCCTGCGGATTGATGGCGATGGGCGGGCGGTCCTGGACAGGGCCGTGGCGATCGATACCGGGGAGTCCTTGGATCTGGCATTCGAGGGAGATCACCTATTCGTCGCGGACGGTTCCGGGGGGCTGGTCGTTCTTGAGGGACCCCGGGACGGCGGCTTCCGGGAAATCGGGCGCTTCCAGACGAATCTGCCGGTGACGGTGGTGCGCGTGGCGGACTCGCGGGCGGCAATTCTCGCGGGCGGAAGGATCTCCATCCTGGACGTGCAGGACCCCGGCCGGATGGTGCTGCTGGGTCCGACCCGCATCGAGGAGGGAAGCCCTCCCGTGGCGAGGACCCTGGCGTTTGCGGCCGGGCACCTGTTCCTTGGCGGCTTCGGACTCGCCGCAGGGCGCCTGGAGGACCTGCCGGTGCTGCGCGCCTCGTTCCTCGTGGAACCGCACCATCCGGTTCACAGCCTGGTTCTCCACAACGGCCACCTCTATGCGTGCGGCAACTTCATGGTCTGGATCATCGCCGTAAACGCGCCGGATGGTCCCCGCCTGATCGGTCACTACATCCCAACAGGGACCGGGGGTGTTGACATCGGGCTTCGTGCGATGTCCTTCATCGGGGATTTCGGGTTTGCCGCCCTGGATCCGACAGGGTTGGACGTGTTGGACCTCGCCGACCCGGTGAACCCGAGGCTGCTGGGCCGTTCGGTTCCGGAGGCGAGCTTTGGACCACTCCTGCCGCACGGCCATCGGGGCATCGGCGTGGTCAACGGGCTGTTGAGCTGGCTGGATCTGGCGCCCACGGGTGCGGTGACCGTGCAGTCCACGGACCCGGAAGCGACCGCTGGCGGACGGATCCTCAAGCAGGGCAACCGGGTGCTCGTCGCCGACGGCTTCCGGGGCGTCGTGGAACATCGCCTGCCGCCGACCGGAGTCGTGCTCCACAGAACGCCGTCGGCCCGCAAGGTGGCGACGGCGCAGGGACTCGAATTGGTGGTTGAGCCCGACGGCAGTGAACCCGTGAGCATCACCTGGATGCGCAACGGATTCCCGGTGAAGGGAGCCGGGGGGAACGTCCTTCGCATTCCTGCCGCCGGCCACGCGGCGACCGGGATCTACTCCGTGGTGGTGTCCAATGCCCTCGCGCTGGTGAGGGGACCAGACACCGAAGTGCGACCGCCGGCCGAGGTGGAATTGGTCGAGGCGGGCCGGGTTTCAGGCGTTGCCGGAGCGCTCGCGGCTTCCGGGGAAATGGCTGCTGCGGTTCTCGGCAGAACCAACGTGGTGGCCTTCGCGGCACAGCCCGGCGCCGCTCCGCGGGAGATCTGGCGTCGGAGTTTTCCGTTCTCGGTCCACGACCTCGGCATCTACAGGGACTGGATTCTGGTCACCGGCCCCACCCTCGGGCTGACGGCCCTGGATGCCTTCTCCGGGCGCATTCTCGCGAAGCTTTCCGAGGCATGGGGCCAAGCGATGCAGGTGTCCGGAGATCTCGCATATCTGGCCGGGGACGGGCAACTCGTGGTGTACGATCTTGCGCGACGGCAGGTCCTGACCCCATCCCTGTCGCCGGCGCACTCCATTCTCAGGATGGCGGGCAGCGACCGCATGCTGGTGACGCTCGCCCCCGACGGCCGGTGCACGGTGTGGAAGCAACTGCCGTCAGAGGGTCCTGCCATGGAAATCATGACGGGCGCTCCAGGCGCCCTCGCCGGCGGTCGGGACTGGGCGGCGGTCAGCGATGGCGCCTGGACCCAAAGCTGGCCGGTCCCGCGGGACTTCACCCCGGGTGTTCAACTGCTGGACCTGTCGGATCCATGGTTTCCCCGCAGCCGGGGACGCCATGCAACCTCCGGGACATTTGCCGCCATGGCCATTTCCGGTTCCTGGCTTTACGGCGCTGATCCGGAGCACGGGTTGCAGATCCTGGACTGTTCCGACCTGACCTCCCCGCTGCCGGTGACCGATCTGCCACGCACCTGGAGTCCCGTGGACTTGGCGGTGACCGGCCACCGGATCTGGGTCTCGGAAGCCACGGAGGGAGTGCTGCTCTTCGAAGTGCTGCCGAATGCCTCACCCCGGCTCACCCTGGACGCGCTTGCCAACGGGGAGGTGTTCCTGCAGTGGCCCGCCGGCATCGGAGCAACACTCCGTCGCGCCGCCGGACTGGATGCCGGAGCTTGGAGCGACGCGGGGGGAGATCCGGCCGAAGGCTCCCTGCGGCTGCCGACAGACGATGGCGAGTCGTACTTCCATCTGGGCGGGCCGTGAAGGCCGTCGGGTGCGGTGCGACTCGCGGGGGAACTTCTGGAGCTTTCGAGCGACAGCCAGGACAAGTGATGGGGTGCCTGCGCGTCCTTGAGTCGCGACGCGCCACCGGCCTGAGCTTCACACAACGAGGGGCCTTCCATCCCGAGGTCTGGTCGGGGATGGGCACCAGGCACGCCGCTTCAGACCACCCAGGTCTGGGGCTGGAAGCCGACCGGGTCGGCCAGGGTGAAACTCTCGTCGCTGGCGCGGGCCAGGTGGAGCCCGCGCCGCGAGATGGCCTCGCTCATGGGCGCGCTGATCTCGATGGCGGCCACGACGCCCTGGATGGTCTTGCCCTTGTGCTCCGGAAAGTACTCGCCGAATCGCCGAAGGATGCCCTCGAACTGATCCAGCTCGCGCTCGATCACCCGGCTCTTGATCTCGACCACCACCACGCGGTTGGCCGTGCCGTTGCTGTAGCCCAGCACGTCCACTTCCATCTCCGATCCATCCGATCGCCGGCGTTTCAGCGTCGCCGGCGACACCGTGTCGCAACCGAATTGCTCAAAGAGCATCCGGGTGAGGGAGGGCCACATCAGTCCTTCGGTGAAGGTGCCGAACTTGTTTCCCAGGCCTCCAATTTGACGGCCAAGCTCCTTGAGTTCCTGATCCGTCTCTCGAATCTGGCGACTGGTTTCCCTGATCTGGAGGGCCGTCTCCTTTTGGCTGACGGCCAAACCGGCCACCAACGCCCTCAGATCATCATCCGTCATGAGCGAACCTTAGCCCGGGCCGCGGCGCCACGGCAAGTCAGTCAGCGGTCGCGATTTTCGGTGAGACGTCCTGCGAGGAGCCTCGCGCCTCTCTCGGATGGTGCGTCTCCGTTGAACCCGTGTCTCAGAAGCGACCGTCTGTTCACGCCGCCGGATCCAGCACGGCGTCGCGGGGGACGTCCTGCAGGATCTGGGCGATGATCTGGTCGGTGGTGACGCCTTCCGCCTCGGCCTCGAAATTCGGGATGAGGCGGTGGCGGAGCGCGGGGGTGGTGACGGACTGGATGTCGTCGAAGCTGACGTTGAAGCGTCCCTGGGTCAGCGCGCGCACCTTGGCGGCCAGCAGCAGCACCTGGGCGCCGCGGGGGCTGCTGCCGAACTTGAGATAGCGGTTGGTGATGGCCGCGGCGGTGCCGGTCTTGGGATGGGTGGCCAGGACCAGCCGGACCGCGTAGTCCTTGACGTGGGTGGCCACCGGCACCTGGCGGACCAGTCGCTGCAGATCCCGGAGGCGGGGTCCGTCGAGGACCTTGGAAGGCGTCACCTTCTCGCCCTCGGTGGTGCGGTTGAGCACCTCGGTCATCTCGGCCGCGGTCGGATAGCCCACCACCAGCTTGAAGAAGAAGCGGTCCAACTGGGCTTCGGGCAACGGATACGTACCCTCCTGGTCAATCGGGTTCTGGGTGGCCAGCACGAAGAAGGGTTCGTCGAGCTTCCGGATCTCCCCGCCGGCGGTCACCTGCTTCTCCTGCATGGCTTCCAGCATCGCCGACTGCGTCTTGGGCGTGGCCCGGTTGATCTCGTCGGCCAGCAGGATGTGGGCGAAGACCGGTCCCTTCTGAAACTGGAACTCGCGCCGCCCGTCGGGGGTTTCCATCACCAGATTGGTGCCCAGGATGTCGGCCGGCATCAGGTCGGGCGTGAACTGGATGCGGTTGAAGCTGAGGTCCAGCACCTCGCCCAGCGTGCGGACCAGCAGGGTCTTTCCCAGCCCCGGCACACCCTCCAGCAGCACATGGCCGCCGCCAAAGATGGCCTGCAGCGTGCCCTCGACGATGGCTTCCTGCCCCACCACCACCCGGCCGACTTCGGCCAGGACTTCGGCATAGGTCTGGCGGAATTGCGCAATCTGCTCCTCGGTGTTCATGGGGAAGGCGGTGGCTGATGGTATCGTGGGGAACAGGGTAAATGGCGGTGCCGGGATCGCCAATCGGTTTCCACGTTGCCGGAATCCCCTTCCCCCGGGGACGGGAGGGCCGCATTCTGACGCCATGCGGAAACGCCGGGAGGCGCGCGAACGCGCCATCCAATTCCTGTTTCAATGCGACCTGAATCCGCCGGAGAGCCTTCCGGCGGCCCTGGATCATTTCTGGGACGCCCACCGGCTGCACCTGGTGCAGGACCGCAATCCGGGCCCCACCTGGGGCCAACCCGTGGAGGTCCCGCCTCCCGATGCCGAGGAGCAGGCCATGCGGCTCTTTGCCGACGGATTGATCACCGGCACGCTGGGGCACCGGGAAGAGGCCGACGAGATCATCAAGCGCTTCGCCAAGAACTGGGATCTGCACCGCATCGCCGCCGTGGACCGCACCATTCTCCGGCTGGCGATCTTTGAGATGCTCCATCGCGACGACATTCCGCCGGTGGTCAGCATCAATGAGGCGGTGGATCTGGCGAAGAAGTTCTCCACGGACCAGAGCGGCAAATTCGTCAACGGCATCCTGGACAAGGTGCGCGGCACCATCCTGCGTCCGGCCCGGACCGCGAAGCCGGCGTCGGAATCCTGATGGACACCCCGCAAAATCCGTCTCTGTTGGCGTCGGACATGAAGGTCGCCGACCTGCATCTGCACACCCGATACTCCGACGGCACCTACACCCCCGAGGAACTGGCCGGCCATGCGGCGGCCGTGGGACTCGATGCGGTGGCGCTGACCGACCACGACACGGTGGCGGGGTGCGCCCCGATGGCGGCGGCCTGCGCTGGGCGCGGACTGGAATTCATTCCTGGATCCGAACTGACCGCCGATCTGGAGGGCCGGGAGTTCCATGTGCTCGGCTACTGGCTGGATGCCGGATCCGCCCTCCTGCAGGCCCGTTTGGCGGAATTCCAGGCGGCGCGCATCCAGCGCATTCACGACATGGTGGACCGGCTGAATCACAGGGGGATCGGACTCACCGCCGACGCCGTGCTCGCCGTGGCCAACTGCGGCTCGCCGGGGCGTCCGCATGTGGCCCGGGCGCTGGTCGAGGGCGGACATTGCCGCAACTACGACGACGCCTTCGAGCGGTTTCTCAAGAAGGGCCGGCCCGCCTGGGTGCCCAAGGTCGCCCTGACCATGGCGGAGACCATCCAGCTCATCCATGCGGCCGGCGGCGCCGCCGTGCTGGCGCATCCGGGTCTGTACCGTTCGGACCCCATGATCCCCGGCATCGCCGCGCTGGGGCTCGATGGATTGGAATGCTGGCATACCCGCCATTCGGCAACGGCGTCCGAAAGCTACGCCCGGACCGCGGCGCGCCTGGGCCTGGTGGCGACCGGCGGCAGCGACTGCCACGGCATGGCCAAGGGCGAACCGCTGATCGGGCGCATCCGGCTGCCCTACGCCCAGGTAACCGCCCTGAAGGCGCGGCGGCCCGTTGCGGCGGCGGCGGCCTGAGAACCCGTCTTTACTCCAACCACCCGTGGGATTCTTCGACAAGCTCAAGTCCGCCTTCAGCCGGACCACCGCCTCCCTCTCGCACGAGATCAAGCGCATCGTCTCCCGATCGCCCCGGCTGACCGCGGAGAATCTGGGCGAACTGGAAGCCGCGCTGCTCCGGGCCGACCTGGGTTATGCCATGACCCAGCAGATTCTGGGCGCGGCACGCACCGCATTCGAGTCCCAGGGACGGTCCGGAATGGATTTCATCGAGGTCGCCGCCGCGGAGGTGACCCGAAGCCTGGGAGACGTCTCCCCGGCGCTCCGCCAGCAGCCCGCGGACCTCACCGTGGTCTCGGTGGTGGGCGTCAACGGCACCGGCAAGACCACCACCTCGGCGAAGCTGGCGCACCGGATGATCCAGCGCGGCGAACCGGCAATGCTTGCCGCCTGCGACACCTTCCGCGCCGCGGCCATCCAGCAGCTCAAGCTGTGGGGCGAACGACTGAATGTGCCGGTGATCTCGGGCGCCGATCAGGCCGATCCGGCCTCGGTCGCCCACGATGCCATCAGCGCGGCACTGTCCCGGGAGGTCCGGTGGCTCTTCGTGGACACCGCCGGGCGCCTCCACACCAAGAACAACCTGATGGCCGAGCTGCAAAAGGTGCACCGCGTGATGGGCAAGCGCCTGCCGGGCGCCCCGCACGAGGTGCTGCTGGTGCTGGACGGCTCGACCGGACTCAACGCGCTGAACCAGGCGCGGGAGTTCCACAAGGCGGTGGCGCTCACCGGACTGGTCATCACCAAGCTCGACGGCACCAGCAAGGGCGGGGCCGTGGTGGCGATCCAGAAGGAACTGGGCATCCCGGTGAAGTTCATCGGCGTCGGCGAGCAACCGGAGGACCTGCAACCCTTCGACGCCCGGGAATTTGCCGACGCCCTCTTCGAGGCGAGGTAGCCGTGACCGATGCCGCGTGCATGCGCCGGGCGCTGGCCCTGGCCCGGCGGGCGCTGGGCGAGACGGCGCCCAATCCGATGGTGGGCGCCCTCCTGGTGCGCCGCGGCCGGGTGCTGGGCGAGGGATGGCATCACCGGGCCGGGGAACCGCATGCGGAGATTGAGGCGCTGCGGGATGCGACCCGCCGGGGCCGCCAGGTCCGCGGGGCGACGCTGTTCGTCACGCTCGAGCCCTGCTCCACCCACGGACGGACGCCGCCCTGCACCGACGCCATTCTTCAGGCTGGCATCCAGCGGGTGGTCGTGGGCGCCACGGATCCCAATCCGCGGCATGCCGGACGGGGCCTGGACCTGTTGCGCGCCGCCGGAATCGCCGTGGAGACCGGGGTGCTGGACACGGAGTGCACCACGCTCAACGAGGGGTTCAACCACTGGATCCGTCATCAGACTCCCTGGGTCACCCTCAAGGCCGCCATGAGTCTGGACGGCCGGATCGCCACCCGAACGGGAGAATCGCAGTGGATCACCGGGGAACGGGCGCGGTCGGAGGGTCACCGGCTGCGACGCTGCAACGATGCCATCCTGGTCGGGGTGGGTACCCTGCTGGCTGACGACCCGTCCCTGACCGCCCGTCAAGGCGCGCGCACCTGGCCCCGTCTCCGGATCGTACTCGACACCCGGGCCCGCACGCCGCCGACGGCGCAGGTGCTGACCGATGCCTTCCGCGCCCACACCCGGATCGTGGTTGGGCGCAACGCCCCCGCAGCACGCGTGGCGGCACTCCGGAAGCGGGTGGAGGTCTGGGAGGCGCCGGTGCGACGCGGCCGAACGGAACTTTCCTGGGTGCTCGCCGAAGCCGGAAAGCGGGGTGTCACCAGCCTTCTCGTCGAGGG
>JAFLEG010000008.1 GCA_017302195.1 Verrucomicrobiota bacterium | reverse complement strand
GCGGACAGGTGCCGCATGACGAGGCGCGGGTGCTCATCCGCGAGGTGCTGACGTGCCATCCTGACATCCCGCTGGAGGAGGACGAGGGCGGACAGTTCCGCGACCTCAACCAGCGGGCGGCGCAGTTCTTCAACAAGCTGCTCGAGGTCCGCTGGCTGGAACCGCGCCGCGTCAGCCTCGACGAACACTACGTGCTCATCGCCCCGGCGCTGCGCCGGCTGCTGCGGTTGCTGCGCGAACTGGCCGAGGATCGTCCGGCCGAGCTTCGGGATTTCGCCGCCACGCTGCGGTCGCTCTGCCGCGATCTGCTCGCGGACCATGCGCTGAATCCGGACCACCTCGGACCGGAGGCCATGCGCCAGACGGTGAAGGACCTGCTGGAACGGGCCGGCCGGGCCGACGACCAGATCCATGCGGTGGAATCGCTCATCCTCCAGCACGAGTCCGCGCAGCGCACCAGTGCCTCGGCGCAGGAGACGCTCCAGCGCTTTCTCGTCGGGTTCCATGCGGGCGAGCACATGGTCTGCTATGACGCCCTGCAGGAGGCAGGCCTGCTCCCCGGACTCGCCCGCGCCCGCGCCGTCGCGCAGGAGGCCCTGCACGACCCCTTCACCAAGCAGCGCCTGGCCGAGGGCATCGCCGCGCATTTCCAGATAGATTCGGTGGCCGCGTACGCCGAGGCCGAACGCTGGCTGCAGCGGCTGGAACGTCATCTCGCCGGCATTCCCGTGAAGCAGCGGCTGATTGACGGACGCATGGCGGACTTCAGCCGCCTGTCTGCGGCGCGCTATCGCTACCAGACCGAGATGCGCGGACGCCGTCCGGAGCAGGTGAAGGCGTATCTGGACGCCGCCGCGGAGGCGCACGCCGGCGGTTCCTTCGCCGATCTGGGCAATGAGCCGGGAATGCCGCTGCTGTCCCCGGTGCTGGAGGTGTTCTTCGGTCGGGACTCGCTCTCCCGGCCCCGCGCCGCACGTCCTCCGGTGGACCTGTCGCTGGGCGAGATGCGCGAGGGCGAGGATCCGGATGCCGCGCGGGAGGAGATCCGGCGCCGCAACCTCAATGTCCTGACGCCGCAGCGCGCCGCCCGGTTTGTGGAGCGGCATCTGCCGGAGAAGGGCGCCCGGATCTCCACGGAGACACTTCGCCTGGTGCGCGAGGATGACCTGCTCGACCTGCTGGCGGCGCTCTCCTTCGACCGGGGTCCCTCCGCCGCCGGATCGCGCCGGTCCATCCGCTGGCGTGTGCACGCCGTCCGGGCTGACTTCGGCACCGAGCCGGAGCGGATTCCCCGCGATGCCGAGTCCGGACGCCTGATGGAACGTTTCACCCTCGAACGCCTCGCCTGAAACCGACATGTCCCTCCCCTGGCCCTCCTTCTGGCAGCACATCCCCGACGGTGACCGGTCCGCGCTGTCCGACATCCTCACCGAACTGCTGGCCCACGGCGCCCTCCTGGGGGAAACCGGCCGCGACCGCGAGCGGTACCTGCTGGCCCGCGAGTACCATCGGGAGATCGCCGAATATCTCGCGCCACTGCACCTGGAACTGGTGCCCGATCCCGACCGTCCGATCCTGCAACTGCGTCCGGTGCCCGGCGACTGCGGCCTCATGGCGCGGTTCACCAAGGCGGAGACCCTGCTGGTGCTCACCCTCTGGCGGATCTACCACGATGCCCGGATGGAGACGGTGACGGAAACCGTCGTCATCACCGCCAACGATCTCTGGCAGCGGCTGCGGCTGTACTTCGAGACGGTCACCGCGCCGACCGAGGCGCAGTTGAGGGACATGCTCGGACGGCTCCGGAACCGGCGGCTGGTGCGCGTGCAGTGGCACGACGACGCGGCCCGATTCGGGGAGTCGCAGGTGGAGATCCTGCCCACCCTGCCGCGGGTGATCCCCTTCGAGGACACGGCGGCGTGGGAGCAGCAGGCCGGCGGATTTCGCCAGACGGCGCCCGGCGTGGCGGGGGAGGAGGCGGCATGAGCCAGCGCATCTCCCTCACCCGCATCATCGCCATCAACTGGTATGGCTTCCGGCAGATCTTCGACGTGGACGACAACGTGCTCATCTCGGGCGCCTTTGGCACCGGGAAGTCGGCGCTGCTGGACCTGATGCAGTACGTGCTGCTGGGCGAGCACTGGCGGGCCAACCGCGCCGCCGCCGGCAATGCCCGCGGCCGTGACCTGATCGGGTACGGGCTCGGCGACACCAACCAGACCCGCGACGGACAGCGGCACTTCCTCCGGTCCAGCGGCGTCACGCTGGCCGCACTGGAGTTCACCCGCGCCGCCGAGCGCGGCGGCCGGGAGGTCCGGCGCGAGACCTGGGGCATCCGGGTCGAGTTCTCCAGTCCGGATGCCGCGCCCCGGCAGACCTATTTCTTCCTTCCCGACCGGCTGGAGTACACCACGGCCGCCCCCGGAGGAACGCTCCTTTCCGACGACGCCTTCCGCACCTGGCTGCGGCGGGAGTACGGCAACGAGAGCCTCTTTGCCCGTCAGCGGGACTATCTGGAGGAGATGGCCGCGCCGCGTCACCTCAACTTCGACATCGCCGCCTTCCAGCGCACCTTCCCCAAGGCCATCGCCTTCGAGCCGGAGGAGAACGTCGGGAAGTTCATCCGCGAATTCATTCTCGAGGAGAGCCCCCTGGATGTCCGCGAGGTGCGCTCGTCGCTGCGCGCCTACGACGACACCCGCCGACGGCTGGAAAAGCAGGAGGATGAGGCGGCCTTCCTGCGTCGCATCGGGGAGCAGCACGCGCTCTATGAGACGTCACGACGCGACGAAGCGGTGCTGCGGCATGCGGGCCATGCGCTCAAGCTGATGCAGGCGGAGGAGCGGCTCGAGGGTCACGCCGTGCGGCTCCGACGGATGGAGGACGAGCATGCGGAGGACCTGAAAGCCATCGCCAAGGCCGCCACCGAAGCGGAGGAGATCGGCACCCTGCTCAGCCAGGTCCGGTTTGAGGTCCAGAGCGATCCCAATGGTGGAAAGATCGCCGAGCTCGATCGCCGGAAACGGGACCTGGAGGGAAGGGTGTCGTCGTTGCGGGAAGCCCGTCAGACGATCCAGAAGCGGCTGGATGACCGGCATTATCACTGGATGACCTGGCTCAAGCACGGGGCCGCGTTGCCGCTGGAGGGATTGAAGGATGCCCTGGTTGTGGAGGACACCCTGCTGGCCACTCTGCGTTCGGGCGCCGACGTGGAGCGTCTGGGGGCCATGCAAAAACTGGCATCGCGCTTCCATGAGCTGTGGCGGGACGTCGAGCGGCTGGTGGCGCCCCTGAAGCAGGAGATTGCCGGCATGGAGACGCGCCTGCGGCAACTGGCATCCGACCTGGAGAACCTTTCCCAGGGACAGACCCCGGGAGCGTTTCCCCTCTTCCAGGCCCTGCGGCAGAAACTGGGCAACCGGGTGGAGCAACTGGGACGCCTCCTGGAGGTGACGCCCGAAGCGGAACGCTGGTGGCCCGCGCTGGAGCTGTTCCTCGGACACCACCGCTGGGTGCTGGTGGTGGAGACGGCCGCCGACTACCGGGAGGCCCTGGAGATCCTCCGTCGCACTCCGCCGGGACGCGAACCCGAGTCCCTGCTGAATCCGTCGGAAGCCGGACCACGGCGCGGCGGGGTCCGCGACGGATCCCTGTTCAGCCGCATCGAGGTCCAGAATCCGATCGCCCGGCGCTATGTCGAGCCGCTGCTCGGCGACGTGCTCTGCGTTGAGACGCCGGAGGATCTGGAAGCGAGTCCGGCCGGGCAGGCCATCACCCCGGATGGCTTCTTCAAGCAGACCCCCCTCCGTGGGCGGCTCCGTCCGGTGGATTCGGTGTCCTTCACGCTGGGCCGGGAAGGTTTGAGGCGCATGCACGCGGCCAGGCTCCAGGAGCAGATGGAGACGCGTGCCGCACTGGATGCCGCCCGCCTGCGGTTGGGTGACGTGCAGACCTGGCTCGAAACGGGACGCCAGGGAACGCTGGACGACAACACCCTGCCGGATCGCGCGGGAGAACTGCCTCAGTTGCCCGAGTGGGAGAAGGACCTCTCCACGATCCGGGAAACCATTCTCCTGCTGCTGACCCCGGAACGCGAAGCCCGGCAGCAGCGGATGATCGAACTGGAGACGCGGCAAAAGGACATCCTGGGCCGGGTGGCGGTGCTGAACGACCGGAAGCTCCACTTTGAGATCAGGACGCGTCCCGAGCGCGAGGGATTGGCCCGTGCGGAGGAGGACGTGAAGTCCGGACGTCTGGAGGTCGAGTCCAGCCGGGTGGAACTGGGCCGGCGGTTCAGCGGCCTGCTGTCCGGGGACCTCACCCGGGAGCGGGACCGTTTTCGCGCGGAGTTCCCGCGCTGGGCCGAGTGCCTGGAGGCGGTGCAGGTCCGCGCCTCGGATGCCGCGAAGCAGGCAGTCGCGGCACGCCTGCAGCGCCACGCAGAACGGGAACGTCTCGCCTCGGCGCGCGACGCGCAGGGCGGCCTGCGTCATCCGGAATACCAGCACGAATTCCCCGCCGACGAGGAATCCAATGACGCCTGGGCCGGCCGTCTGCGCGTGCTCGAGACCGTGGAGCTGGAGAAGTCCCGCCAGCTCGCCGCCGACCGCAAGCGCGACTGGGAGCGCCGCCTGGAGGAGAACGTCCTCAACGAGCTCAACCGTCGTCTGACCGACGCCCAGCAGACCATCCGGCTGCTCGACCGCTACCTCAGCCAGCCCATCGGGAAGTTCCGCTACCGCATCAGCCAGCGGCGGGACACCGCCGGCTTTGCCGCGATCTGGCAACTGCTGGACTCCGGACTCGAACCCACCGACCCGCTGACCGCCGCCCTTCAGGGAGGCGAGGTGCAGCGGGCCAAGGAGGAGCTGATGAAGGCCGTGGACGCTCCGGAGCAGGGGGATGAGCGGGCCCGGCGCCTGCTCGACTACCGCAACTACCATCACTACGACCTGGAAATGGTGCCCGCCGACAAGCCGGACGCGCCGCCGATTTCCCTGGGCCGTTCCGGACGCAATCTTTCCGGCGGCGAGAACCAGGCGCCGTTCTTCATCTCCATGCTGGCCGCCTTCCGCCGCGTGTATGACCGGGGCGACCGCGGCTCCAGCCGTTCCCAGCAGCTCGGGCTGGTGGTGATGGACGAGGCCTTCTCCAAGCTCTCCGGCGACGGCATCGAGGATTGCCTGGCGCTGGCGCGGACCTTCCAACTGCAGCTTGTCATGGCCTTCCCGCCCGAGCGATTGGGCGTGATGGTGCCCCACGCGCAGACCGTGGTGATGTGCCAGAAAGAGGTCGAACGCGACGACCAGGGCTACGTCACCCGCATCGCCAACATCCCCCTCCTCACCACCATGGCGGACGCCATGGAGGCCCTTGGTTGACCGCCCATGAACCCGCAGAGCCTTCCCATCGCCTGCGAGCTGTTCGCCCAATGGCGGCGGGCCCGCGGGGATCGGGAGACGCCGGCGACGCGTCCGTTCTCGCGGGGGTGGGAGGAGCTGCTGGAGGACGCCGGCATCCTGGCCGCCGCGGATCGAAACGATGCCGTGCGGGACGCGCACCGGTTGGAGCAGGACGGATGGGTGCAGCTCCGCCCGGTTCCCTACCGGTCCCATCTCATCGGGCGCATCACCATGCCGCTGGACCGGGAGGCGCGGTGGATGGCCGCGTTTGGTTTCCATCCACCGTCTGATGAGGAGGCGCGGCGCATCCGTGAGCATCCGTGGCAGCCGGAACTGGCCTTCCTCCGTGACGTCCGGGTGACCCTGGCCTTCGAGGAGCTTCTTCAACTGGATCGGTTCCTTGCCCAGGGCGGCCGCAACCGCGTCACGGTGCCGATCAAGGAGCGCTCGCTCCAGATCTTCGGCGAGGAGAAGCGGCTGGACCTCCTGTGCGGATCCTCGCTGTTCCGCGAAGGCCGGCTGACCCTGGAGCAGCTCCGCTGCGAAGTGATCCCGGAACCACTGGCCTGGAAGCGCGGCCCCGCTTCCGCCTCGGTGTGCCCGGTGCTGGTGCTGGAGAATGCCGCCACCTGGCACAGCTTCGACCGCTGGAATCAGTCCGCCGCCCGGTTCAGCGCCGTCCTCTACGGCTGCGGCAACCGATTCGTGGACGGCGTCGGGTTCCTGTCCGAAATCTTCCGCGAACTCGGCGGGCCTCGCCCCGTTCACTACTTTGGCGACCTCGATGCAGCCGGCCTGCGCATCCCGTGCCGGGCGGACCGCAGAGCCCGCCTCCTGGGATTGCCCGGCGTGGAACCCTGCCAGCCCGCCTACACGCGACTGCTGTCCCTGGCCGATCGGGCTACCCTTACCGACGGTGAGGACCCGGTTCGCCGCGACGACTGCGACTGGCTCGGACCGCTGGCTACGGACGCCTGGGCCTTCCTCTCGGCAGGCAGACGACTGGCCCAGGAGCATGTCGGCTGGGAACTGCTGTCCGAGCTCGGCCTGAACCCGCCACCCTCGCACCCGGCATCCGGATGAAGCGGAGCATCGCCTTTCTGATGGTGTGGTTGCTGGTGGCGTTCCTCGGATTCAGTCTGTTCATCGGGTCCGTACCCCCCGGAGGTGTCCTGCCACCGTATCACCTCGGTGTCGTTTCGCTTCCCTTCGCCACCTTCTGGTCCGCCCGATACACCCGTTACAGTGTGATTCCTGTGGTCTTCGGGCTCGTGGCGGGATTCGTGTTTTCCTGGCCCTACTTCACGAACACCCGCGAGCAGTTCCTGGGGGGACACGAGGCGAGCCACCTGGGGTTCCGCATTGCCGCCTTTACCGTGCTGACGTCTCTGGTCTGCGCCGCTGCGTTCCTCTATGGACGGCAACGCATCGGCAACGGCCCCCAGCACTGACCGAGGCGTGAAACAGATCCGAATCCTCATGCACGTTCGAACGGCGCTCCTTCTGGCGGGTCTTGCAGTGGCTGGCTGGGGCTGCACCTCCCCGCAGGGGCGCACGGCGCCGGTCGCTTCTTACGGCGACGCAGATCCGTCGCTGGAAGCCCGCATCCTTCGGGCCGCAAAGCAATGGTACGCACCAGGGCATGAAGGTGTCCGCGTGGTGGTTCTGAACAGGTCGCCGTCACACTGGACGCTTCTGGTCGGCCCCGAGATCAAGGAGGGGCGCTCGAAATCGATCCGGTCACACTGAAGGTCCTCCGCTTTTGGCCAGGATATTGAAGCCGGGTGGGCGAGAGATGTTCCGTTCCCCACGGTCAATCGCTCCACGACCGGAGGCCATCGCTTCATGGCAACCGAGGGTTTACAAATGGACTACCCCTGCCATTAGGATCGCGACACGCCTAATGATCCGGGGCGCAATCAGACCATCGGGCGTTACACCATGCTTCCCACCACGCTGAAGGAGTTGGCGGTCCTCGGGATCCTCGTGGCGACAGGTGGCGCGCTTTTCTTCCTTGGGAATATCGCCTCCCCTCACCGAGAGGGAGGACGCCGCGCCGTGTTGCTGGGCTTTGGGACCTGTTCAGGTCTTCTTGGCTGGTTCTTCGTTCGCGGTCTCTGGAGAGAGTTCCACTCCTTTCAGTACCCTGAGGGACTTCTCTTCTCCATCGGATGTCTGGCGATGGCCTTCGCCATCCTGTTGGTCGGGATGTCGCTCCTCGGATCGAACCGGAGAGTTAAGGAATTCTTTGACGCAGTCCTTGGTGGACTATGACGCCCCCGAACCCATCGCCGCAGAGGAACTACTGCCCTGGACTGGAGGTCAGGCGCATGGGGTCCTTCAGACACTGGAAGAGCGGCCTCCGCCCCTTGCCAGCTGCGGTCGATAAACTCGGACGTTCGACCACTGACCTATGAAGGCGTTCCCATGGCTTCTCCTGATCGCCTTTGAGGGGATAACCCTGGTCTGCTGGGGCGTAGTGGGGGGGGGACCGAGGCGGTCTACCACGATGATTTCAAAGCCTCAGGAACGGACTGATGTCCTGTCCCCTGTGTCTCCGTCCGCGGCATGGATGGAGCGTCTCGGGTAAGTTTCTGGGGCGGCAGATGGATCACCACGAATTGGGGATTGCTCCCTGGGTCGAATTGTCCTGACGGGATCTGAAACCCCAGTTGCGCAAGCGCGTGACGCTGCAAGGCCATTCCGCGGCAACCGCCGCGCAGAAGGTCGCCGCCCTGATCCTGGCCAGCGGGTTGTTGTCCCGGGAGCGCCTCTACGTCATTCGACTACGGACGCGGCCCCAGGCGGTAGAACTGGCGATCCTCCTCCGGCCCCGGTGCAGACACCCATCCGGGACTTCCCAGCGCCGGCAGGGCAAACGGCGTCCAGTGATCCAAATCCCCGCTGCGCTCCCACTGAAACCGCTCCGGCAGCGCGCCCGTGGCCCGCAGGAGAGTTTCCCCATCCTCCCCGGTACGCAGGACCAACCGGGGCCCGGGCTCATGCCAGATGGCCAATCCGGAAGACTCGATCCTAGACATCTGTGTGAATGCACCCGCCAGATACAGATCATTACCCCGCCACGCGCAGGCCCGGACCTCGATGGCCACCGGGGGAGCTGTCCAGCGGGGCGGCGGCGACCACTGACCTTGGCGTCGGAACCATACCGGGGAATAGGGAGTCAAGTTGCCGGTTCCGACCACCGCCAGGACGCCGTCGGAACTCACATCCATCCCGTGGATGACCCCCATCTTCAGACTCGCGCCGATCTCCTCGGCCACTGTGCCGTCCCAAACCCGCAACGACGGCCGTCGAACCACATACGACACGACGTGGAGTGCGTTTGCGGCGGAATGTAGCACGGTGGCGGGGCCACTGAGCGGCACCGCCACCGGGTCCCATTGCGTCCCGTTCCAAACCACCAGATTCGACCGGACCTGCCCGCCCAGTTCCACCGCGGCGCAGCCTGCAAACAGGCGACCCTGATGCCAGCACAGGCTGTAGATTCCCGAAGACTCGCGTCCGGTCGGAGGGGTTGGCGTCAGGGCGGCCACGGGTTCAAACGAGTCGCCCAGGCGCGCCCAGTCCGAGCCATTCCACTCCCAGATCTCGCCGGAAGCTGGCGCGCGATTGCCGGCCACAGCGATGCGCCCCTCGGTCACGGCAACCCGGGTGACCGGATTCAACGGCACGGGAAGCGTCAGCGGTTTCCAGGTGTTCCCCTCCAACTGCGCGATCACCGACTCCTCCACACGGGACGTCCAGTAGCCGACCGCATAGGCTCTCCCCTCGTGGGCCGCTGCCACGGGACGGATTCGCAGCCCCCCAATCCCCGGATCCAGAACTCCCTGGGTGATCCCAAATCCCCAACCGTCGTGGACCATTGGAAACGGTGGGATTCCATTGTTGGGAACCAGGAGCAGGGCGCCGGCATCCACCGCCATTACGCCAGGTGACGGTGGCGACGGTGGAGTCAATCCCCCGTTCACCGGGAACCAACGCCCTCCATCGAACTGAAAGATCGTCTGATTGTCGCGATTCGCCGACGGGGCGAAGAGCGTCGTCCCCGCCATGAACAACTGGCTGCCGGAACCGACCAGCCGGGAGGTGAATGGCCGGACGAGCGGTGGTTCGGTAATCCACGCGCCCTCGCGCAGGCGCACCAAGGGCGTGCCGCTCTGGGTTCCAGGTCCCTGAAAGGTGGTGGTGGCCAGCCAGAGTTCCTCCCCCGAAAAGCCCAGACTGAACACCCGGCCCGGTATCGGCGACCGTGAGACGGACTCCCATTGGCCACCGCGCCATCGGGCCACGCAACCCGCCACCACCCCATTTACCGAGCCAAACGTGCCTCCGATGTAGAGCGCGCCTCCATGCCACTGGATATCGCTGACGTACTGTTCGGACAGCAATGGGTCGGGACCCACGGTGCCGATCACCTCCCAGGCAGCGTCCCGCCAGCGAAACACCTGATGGTCGCCACCGGCATACACCTCGTCGCCGACCACCTCCAGGGACCGGACTACGCCAGGAAACGTCTCGCCCATCGTCTGCCAGACATCGGTCGCGGGCTCCCAGAAGGCTACTCCCGCTCCCGGCAGTCCCTGCCGATTCGTCACGAACCCGGACGCATAGACCCGGTCCCTGGAAATCGCTAGGGCGACGACCGGCTGTCGGCCCTCCCCCAATCCCTTTCCCATGGCATGCCAGCGGATGCCATCAAACCGCGCCACGTGATTGCAGCGTACACCATCCACGAGGGTGATGAATCCGCCCACGTACAGGTTGCTGCCCTCTGCCGCCATCGTCTCGATGCCCGAGGCCTCTTTGGCCAGAACCGTCCAGGTGCGGCCATCCCATCGGGCGACATCGGCAGTCAGGTCTGCCATCACACCCAGGTTGAGCCCCGCGACGATCAACCGCTGCTGATCATCCACCGCGAGACTCATGTTGGGCAGCCTGGGTACCCCCGTGTTCCAGAGGCGCCCATCAAAATACCCCGTCTCCTCCAGTGGCGGCACGGGATCCTGCGCCCGCAGTGCCTCAACCCACGGGATTACGGCGACGAGGAACCCGACGAGGGTGCGAATCAATCGGAGCATTGCAGGCAGGATGGGTTTTCGATGACCGCACCGGAATCCGTACGTGACAGCAGGCAACGCCACCGTTGCTGTCTTCGGCCCGATACGACCCCCGAAGCTGCCGCGAACTTGACGTTGGGAACACACCATCGTCAAAAGACTTTCTTGCATATTGACATATCGGAACGCAGGGCCTGATGAGGATTTCTCCTTCGCGGGATCGTGCGGAAGCTGCGTCCAGAAGCGACGGATGACCTGCGCCGCGGCGCCGTGGGACCGTCTCGGCTCGCCATGCAGCCGGACTTCTGGTTGGAGCATGCGTGCCCGATTGCTGGCCGAGGCGAGGGCTTGTCGCGAAGCGATGCGTTCAGCCTGTTGTTCCATCTTCCCTCGGCCAACACGCGAGGTGCCTGCGCTCTCCGGCATCGGCGCACGGGCTTCGCCTGTTCCTCCGAAGTCAGCCGTGGGCAGGGCCTTCGGAGCACAGCACACGACGGGGAGGCATCCAGGAATTGGCCTCGCACCTGCCTTACTCGGCGCATGCCCTTCCCAGAGTTGGTCCCCGGTCCGTCGGCCTTTGTTCCACACCGCTCCCGGGCCGATGGCCCATGGGTTCCGCAGCACACCCAACACTTGGGAGGTCGTCTCCGGTTCCTGAGTCACGGTTTGGGGATGGTGCCTGCCCTGGCGCTGGGACCCGCCCTCCCGGCAGCCCGCGCAGGCAATTCCCTGGAGGGCGCCCTGTACTACACGAGCTGCTTTGACCAACCCCGCGGGTTGCTTCGGGTGGATTTCCGCCATGACGGCCAGGGCGTTGCCACGCTCGGGCATCCGGTGCGCGTTGCCGAGCTTCCCGGCCTGCCCGACGGCCTGGCCCAACTTCCCGAAGAAGGACTGGCGGTCGGCTGTGGGTCCCAGGTGGCCTTCGTGAATCCGACCACCGGGACCGTGCGTGTGGTCCCGGCCGGCATTCAGGATGCCTACCACGTGGTGGTGGATGCCTCGGGCACCAATGTCTGGACCGGCAACGGCCTGGGCTTCGCCGTGGTGCCTGCCGTGCCTCCGGCCCCGGGGGCGCCCCTCCTCTTTCAGGAGGACAGCGTGGTGCCGGAAGAGGTGGCGTGGCTCGGCGCGCATTCGGTGTTCTTCGCCGCCGACGGGCTGTTCGGCACACTGGAGCCCAACGATCCCATGGTCCCCGCACCACGGTCACCAATGACCGCCCCATCGGGGGACCCACCGCCCGCCCGCGACGCCGGAGTCCGGTTCTATCGTGCGAGCCCGTTCCGTTCCCCCTGATCCGCATCCATGCAGCCGGATGACGACCAGGAACTGCCACTCCCCGTGTGATCTCGCGGATCCCGGGAGGCGGACCGCCGGCTTTCAGACAGACTTTTTACAATTGCCTGACGCCGGGATGACACATCGTGGAGATGTGGGGTGCAGACTGGCGCTGCATGAAATCCCTGTTGAACTGGTTGGCCCTTGCGGCGGTCCTGACAACGCCCGGGGTCACCGCCGCCGAGGGCCCGTACACCGCCCACGAATGGGGCACCTTCACTTCCGTGCAGGCCGCGGATGGGCGGCCCCTGGAATGGAATCCCCTCACCGTCGCGGAGTTGCCCGACTTCGTCCATGACCTGACGGAAGCGTCGCCCACGAACCGGCGCGGCCACCTCCGACTCCTGGCGGCCAAGACCGCGTTCCGGACGCTCCAGCGCATGGAGACGCCGGTGATCTACTTCCGGTCAGAGGCACCGGTCGAGGTGGATGTCGAAGTGCGCTTTCCCCAGGGGATCGTAACGGAATGGTACCCGCAGGCCCGACCCGTGCCGCGTCGGGCGGACGAACTGCCGCGGCGGGACCGCATCCACTGGGACCATGTCCGCGTCTTGTCGCCGGCTCATCCGGCGGTCTTTCGCCAGGACTCGGGGGGCAGCCACTACTATGCGGCGCGTGCGGCGGAGGCCAATCCGCTGGAGGTGGTGCGCGCCGGCTCCGCGCCAGAACAGGAGAAGTTCGTGTTCTATCGGGGCGTCGGGAATTTCGAGGCGCCCCTGAAGGTGGTGACGGCCGACCACGCGCGGTCCCTGCAACTGTTCAATCCGGGGCGTCGCGCCCTGGGGGCCCTGTGGGTGTTCCAGTTGCGCGACGGACGGGGCGCGATCCAGCGCCTGGAAGCCTTGAACGGTGGCCACTCCCGGGAAGTGCGACTGACTTCCGATCGCCAGTGGAAGCCGCAGGCGGAACTGCAGTCTGAAATCAGCAGGGGTCTTCAGGAGGACCTGGTCCGTCAGGGACTCACCGAGTCCGAGGCGGGCGCGATGGTGTCCACCTGGACGGATTCGTGGTTTGCCGAACCGGGCGTTCGCGTCCTGTATCTGCTGCCCTCCGCCTGGGTGGACGAGATCCTGCCCCTGCGGCTGCAACCGCCCCCGCGGGAACTGGTGCGGGTGTTTGTCGGGCGGGCGGAGGTCCTTTCTCCGGCAGTGGAGTTTGGCCTGCTGCGACAGTTGCTGCGGTACAGCGACGGCGACGAGGCGGCGCGGGCCGAGGCCGTGCAGTCGGTGCGCTCGCTGGGATTGGGCCGCTTCGCCGAAGTGGCGGTCCGGCATGTGGTGTCGTCGGTCCCCCCGAATCCGCAGTTCAGCAATCATGCCTGGGCATTGCTGGAGACCCTGTCGAAGCCGTCAGTGGACTCACCCGAGATCGTCCGCGGGAATCCACCGGCAGCCTCCCTCACCTCCACGGCCCGTTCCGGGGCATCCGCCTCCTCCCGGCCATGAAACCGATGGGAATCCTTATCTGGGTGGCGGGCCTGGTCGCCTGCCTCCTCCGTGCCGCCGAGCCTCCGGGTTCGCCGGGAACCGTTCCACCGCTGTCCTGGAACGCGGGCCCCCGGGAGTTCGATTCACCGACGCGGCTGAATGACGTGTACACCCATGACTTTGCGACCCGGCCGGGCTTCGGCCAGTCGCGGATCCTGACGCTGCCGCCGCAGGATTTTCTCACCTGGGAGGGGCGGCGTTACCGGATCCTGCGGCCGGATCTGCTGGGACTGACGGGCAAGCCGACGGCGTATCAAGTCCCATTCGATTTTCCGACCGCTGCGGATCTCTCGAGCCAGGAGCTGCGAAGGCGGATGTCGAAGCGTCCGTTGAACACGTCCGAACAGCGTGCGGTCGTCCGGTTGCAGGGGGGAGAACCCTGGGTGCTGACCTCCGATGACCTGGAGGGGAGGCGCGGGTCCCTCCCGGTTCTCGAATCACCGATCCGCCTGGTGGGAGCCCTGCGCGCCCAATCCCGGTGTCTCTCGTGCCACGCGGTGGCCGAGGGGACCTTGCTGGGCGCCTTGTCCTACATCGGAGAACCTGTGGACGCGGCAGCGACTGGTCTGGCGGCCCTGGCAAAACTGAGTCTGGAACCGTGATTCCATTGCGCCGGGTTTGCCGATCCGTCCAACGTGTCGGCAACGCCCGCGCATTGCTGTGAAAAAGGTCGCCCTGCTGCTGATCCTGGCGGTGTTTGTGCCGAGCCTGGGCCTTGCCTGGCTCGCCGTGCGCTCCCTGCGGGACCAGCAGATCGTGCTCGAACGTCAGCAGTACCTGCTCTTGCAGGGGGTGGCGGACCAACTGGCCCAGGGGGTGAATGAGGATCTGACGGAACGTCAGGCCGAGTTCGCCGCCCAGGTGGAGTCCCTGCGGGCGGACCGTGATTCCCTCCAGATGGCCCGGCAGTTCGATGCCGAGCTCAAAACCCGCTGGCCCCTGGCCGAAGTCGGCTTTGCCGTGACCCTCGAGGGACAGATCCTGAATCCGAGCCCGCTGGATGGGGAGGCCCCCCGGGAATTCTACCTCGCCAACAGCGCCTTCCTGGGCAACCGGGAATCGGTGGAGGTCTATTGGAACACGCCCAAGGGGACGGTCAGTCTGTCGGCAGCCCCCCGTCAGGATCCCGCGCCGCCGGCCTTCTCCAAGCAGAATGCCCTGAAGCGGGCGGTCGTGCCGCAACAGGCGGCCGGAGGCGGGGGCGAGGGCGACTCGTCGTCGCGGGTGCTGGTGTCGGAGGCCGAGTTTCGACAACTGGTCGGGGACTCCTCCGATGGAACGCTGGCGCGTTTCGTGGACAATCGGCTGCGCCTCATGTTCTGGCATCGGTCTCCGGCGGTCCCCTCCCTGGTGTTCGGCGCCCAGGTCAGTCTGACGGGTCTGGTTGCGGGCCTGGCACCGCGGCTCCGGTTGAGCCCGGAATTGAGCGCGGACGCCGCGGTGGCGCTGCTGGATGATGGAGCCCGTCCTTTGGTCGTCGCTCCGGAGGGATTCCGTCCGCCGTCCTGGAAGCGGCCGTTCGCGGCGACGGAAATCGGGGAATCCCTCCCCCACTGGGAAATCGCCGTGTACCTCCGGGATCCGGAGCAGGCAGGCCGGACCGCCCGCACCCTGACGCTCACGCTCCTCCTGCTGGTGGGGGTGCTGGTGTCGGTCATCGGCACCGGCGGCTGGCTGGTGGTGACCGACCTGCGGCGGCAACTGAAGCTGGCCCGGCAGAAATCGGATTTTGTCTCCAACGTCTCCCACGAGCTCAAGACCCCGCTGACCAGCATCCGGATGTTTGCAGAACTGCTGGGCGAGGACCGGGTGACGGACCCGGCCCGACGGCGCGAGTTCCTGGGCATCATCGGCACGGAATCCGCACGCCTGACGCGCCTGATCAACCAGGTGCTCGACTTCGCCCGGATTGAACGCGGCGAGAGGACCTGGAGCTTTGCCCCGGTGGATTTGCGTGACGTCGTCCGCGAGGCGGTGGAGACCTGCCGCCCCCCTCTGGAGGCAGCCGGAGTCGTGCTGCGTCTCCCACCCATGGCAGAACCGATCCGGGTTTCCGGCGATCGCGACGCCCTGGTTCAAGTGGCGGTCAATCTGCTGTCCAACGTGGAAAAATACGCCGCACGCGGCGGGGAGGTGGTGATCG
The DNA here is from genome assembly GCA_017302195.1 of Verrucomicrobiota bacterium. Lineage (GTDB taxonomy): Bacteria > Verrucomicrobiota > Verrucomicrobiia > Limisphaerales > UBA9464 > UBA9464. The sequence goes on along the minus strand of JAFLEG010000008.1, from coordinate 5,182 downwards.
AACTCGGGGACGGCGCACCGGGACCCGGGGTCCACTTGAGGGTCTTGGATCGCGGGCCCGGAGTTCCGGCCGGCTGGGAGGAGCGCATCTTTGAGCAGTTCGTCCGGGCCGATGATTCCCTGACCAGCGGGATTCCGGGAAGCGGGCTGGGGCTCACCCTCGCGCGGCAGATGGCCCGCGCGCATGGCGGCGACATTCACTGCACCCGCCGGGCGGGCGGGGGAACGTGCTTTACCCTGACGCTGCCCCGGCAGACTTCCCGGGAGACGCCCGGTTCCCAGGATCCATGAAACGCCGTCTGCTCATTGTCGAAGACGATTCGCACATCGCCCTGGGCCTGGAGGAATTGCTCAAGTCCGAGGGCTTCGAAGTCTGCCGCACCGGCCGCGGGGATGAGGCGGTGGATCTGGTGCGTCGCTGGAAGCCGGCCCTGATCCTGCTGGATGTCATGCTGCCCGGGCTGAGCGGCTATGAGGTCTGCCGGCAGATCCGGGAGCGGCATCTGAGGACTCCGGTGTTGATGCTGACGGCCAAGGGGCAGGAGCTGGACAAGGTGGTGGGACTGGACCTGGGAGCCGACGACTACGTCACCAAGCCCTTTGGAGTTCGGGAATTGCTGGCGCGGATTCACGCCCTGTTGCGGCGGAGCCAGCCGGAAGAGTCTCGGGAAGCCGAGGGCTGCTTTCGCATTGGCGACGTCCAGGTGGACCCGCGCCGCCTCCAGTTGATGCGAGGCGGTACGGTCGAGGAATTGACTCCCCGCGAATTGAAGCTGCTCCAACTGTTTGTGGCTCATGCCGGGGAGGTGCTGTCCCGGGACCGCCTGCTCAACGAGGCCTGGGGTCACGGGTACTTCGGCACCACGCGGACCCTGGATCAGGTCATTGTCCAGTTGCGTCGCAAGCTGGGGGAGCGCGCGGAGGAACCGCGGCACCTGCTCACGGTCCACGGCGTGGGCTATCGGCTGAGGCCTTGACTCCGGTTCAGGCCGGACATCCCGGAGCCGGAAGGCAGGCGGACTCCCCTCCGTGACCTGCGACCGGTCCACGATGTGACAGGACCATCGCGATCCGGGTCACCGGATCACGGACTACGGGAGCACCGTCACCCGGTAGAATCCCGCCGCCTCGATGGCCTCGGAGAACTCCAGCGCCGCTCCCGTCCCGGACAGCTCCCCGCGGGAATCCCAGCCGGGGCCGCCCAGCGCGGACCTGAACTCCACGCGGTAGCCCGCACCGGCGACCGAGCCGAATCGCAGCGTCACCCGGCCGTTGGCCAACGTCGGGGCTGCCAGCACCGGGGTGGTGGGCGGCGAGACGGTGTCTCCAATGGCGGCGTAGATCGCCTCGGTGAAGTCGTCAAATGTCACCAGGAACGCCACATCGTCCCCGTGACCGTCCACCTGCCGGATCGCGGTCCAGATCTTGCCGTCCAGTGTCGCCCGGACGGGAGGGGTCGAGCCGGGCTCGTAGAAGGGAAGCACCTCCTCCTGTGTGCCGTCCGAACCCCAGGGGGCGACCGTGGAGCTCAGCGTGCCGCCGGTGATGCGTTGGGGACCGAAATAGAAGCTGTTGCCCGTGCCGGAGGCCGACACGATGTCTCCCACCCCGACAAAGGTGTTCGCGCCGTCGAGGTCCACATTCACGAACTCCAGTCCAGAGGTCGCATAGGTGCCCCCCCACGGAAAGGGATCGGTGCCGTCCACCAGCTTCGTGAGGGTGCCGTCCGGTCCGGCCCGGTACACCCCGTAGGGTCCCAAGCCCTGCGGATGTGCCGAGGCCACGAAACCCACGCTCTGGCCGTCAAAGGCGATCTGATACCGTCCCGGGTGTCCGGTGAATCCCCCGAGGGAACCCGGCAGTTCGTCGCCGGTCTGCACCACGGTCCGAAGGGTGGTGCCGTTCCAGCGGAAGATGCCGTTCTTCAGGGCGCCGGCCTCAAGAAACTGGGTGGCCCCCGCCACTTCATGGCCCACCCGGACCGGATAGCCCAGCCCGAGCAGCACCTTGCCGTCCACCTCCCGCGCACCGTCAAACACGGTGGTGATCACGCCGTCCCGCCACTCGAAGAGGCCGCTGATGGCCCCCGGGCGCCCAAAGCGGACCTCCCCTGCGAAGTTCAGGGCACCGTCGGTTTCATCCGTGGTGAAGAACACCGTGTCAAACTTGCCGCCCGTCGGGGCCTGGGTGTCGGTATAGACCAGCCGGGTGAGCAAGCCCTGGTGCCAGCGGAAGAGGCCCTTCCGGTTGGCGCTCTCGCCCGCCACGATGTGGAGCTTCCCGTCGCGCAGCGTGAAGCGTTCGAGGGTGGTGAACACCGATCCGTCGGCGCCGGGAATCGGGTCCAACTGGGCGAGCACCTTCACAAACGGGCGGCCCTTCCAGGAGGGGTTGGCGGCCAGGGGCAGGGTCGGGATCGCCGTGGCGGCCACGATCGCCCCGAGCACCAGGCCGGGGTGCCGCGGGGTCCGGGGAATGCGCATGGATGGATTAGCATGGGGATAACGAAGTGCGGATGACGATCAGATTTCCTCCGGCACCTCCGGCGGGGCCGGGCAACCCCGAAGCCTGGTCCTTGATGCCTCACGCAGAGGGCAGCGGGTGGGGTCCGGCACGGCCTCGACGGAGACAGGCGGGCGCAGGACAGGGCAGGCCCCGGGTACAGGACATGTATGCCCCCGGGAGAACGGACAAAGAGGAGTCGCGGTGGCGCGAGACGCTGCCTCATGGTATCGCGCATGAGGACGCCGGATCGGGTGGGAATCGTTGAGCAGCGCCGGGACCGGGATCGCAGGCCCGCGGTGCTGCGGGTGCGCCGCGCGGCGGCGCGGATTCTGGTCCTGACGCTGGCGGCGACCCTCCGGATGTCGTCCGCGGCCCAGGTGCCATCCAATCCGGTGCTCGCCGGGGCGGATCCGCATGCGGTCGTGGCGGGGGATGCGGTGTGGCTGTATCCCACCTGGAATGACGGAACACCCGGCGAGCGGTTCTTCGCGTTCTCCTCAACCAACCTCACTGACTGGAAGCGGCACGGTCCGGTGCTCGACCTTCGGGACGTCGCCTGGACCGGTGACGACGGGGCGCCGCGTCATCACGCCTGGGCGCCGTCGGTGATCGCACGCAACGGACGCTGGTACTTCTACTTTTCCGTCGGCCCCCAGCGGCCCACCCCGTCCCGGATCGGGGTGGCGGTGGGGGATGCGCCGCAGGGTCCCTTCCGGGATTCGGGACGTCCGCTGCTGACCGGCGGGGACGGCTTTGAGGCCATTGATCCCATGGTGTTCGCCGATCCCGCCACCAATCGCTGCCTCCTGTACGCCGGAGGGAGTGCCGGTGCGCGCCTTCGGGTGTTCGAACTGGAGTCCGACATGATCCGGATTGCCCGGGAGCTTCCGGTGGCAAATCCGCCGCAGTTTACCGAGGCGCCGTTCATGCATTACCACGCCGGACGCTACCACCTGACCTATAGCCACGGTGGTTGGCGCGACTCCTCCTATTCGGTCCATTACGCCACGGCGCCCTCGGCCGCCGGCCCCTGGGAGTACCGCGGCGTCCTGCTGGCCAGCGATGGCGTGCGCAAGGGCCCCGGGCATCACTCCTTCCTCCGCGATCCCCGGAACGGAGAGTGGCTCGTCGTGTATCACCGCTGGGACGGCCAGACGGGCGATGGACCCTATCGCGGCTCCCGTCAGATCTGCGTGGATCGGGTGACCCATGATGCCGACGGTCTCCTCCGTCCCATCACGATGACCGGCGGGACCCCGTCTCCACCTCCGGAATGACCCGCCTCCCGGACGCCGGTCGGGCCATGCCGCCGTGCCCCACAAGGCCTGTGGGCGAACTGGGTATCCGACGCTTTGCGGTGGCGGCGATCGGCATTCGGCCGGCAGATCCCGCATTGCCAGCGGCGACGTCGAAGCGTAAGGGAAGGACATGATGAAGGAACCCAGCCGGCCGAAGATTTCATTCTCGAAATCCCGGGCGGGGGGTCTGTGGCCCCTTGGCCTGCCTGCCATCCTTTCCCTGGTGGCCGCGGCACCGGAGGGTTCGGTCGTTGGCTGGGGCTCGCTGGGCTGGCCCTCCGACCAATCGAGTCTGCAGCCTCTCCGGGGACAGGTCATCTTCAGCGACACGACCGCGATCTCCGCAGGACTGGGACATGTGCTTGCCCTCAGAAAGGACGGGACGGTCGCGGCCCTCGGATGGAATAGCAACGGACAGACGGAGGTTCCGACCGGGCTCGGAAAGGTGGTGGCGATTGCCGCGGGAGGAGCCCACAGCGCAGCCCTGAAGGAGGATGGCACGGTGGTGGTTTGGGGCCGGGATCATCAGGGCCAACCCCTGAGCGTCCCGGCAGGCCTGAACCGGGTCAAAGCCATCAGCGCAGGGGGAACATTCACCCTGGCCCTGAAGGCGGACGGCACGGTGGTCGCTTGGGGGGACTCCTTCTTCGGACCGGTGCCGACACCGCCCTCGGACCTTGGTGGCGTGATCGCCATCAGCATGGGAGGCGCGCATGGTGTGGGCATCACCAACGAACGGCGGGTGGTGGCGTGGGGAGACGTTTCCGCCGGGCAGACCTCGGTACCCGGATGGTTGAAGGGGGTAACCGGAGTGGCCTCCGGCGGACTGTTGACACTGGCGGTGCAGGGCGATGGCACCGTGGTGGTCTGGGGACACAGCGACTTCGGCGTGACCCGCCCGCCCTTGGGGCTGAACGGGGTGACGGCCGTGGCAGCAGGTTGGGGTCACGCTGCAGCGCTGAAAAGCGAGGGTTCGGTGGTCGCCTGGGGGTTCAATGATTTCGGCCAGGCCTCGGTGCCCGCGGATCTCTCGGAGGTGACTGCGATTGCCGCCGGCGGCCAGTTCACCGTGGCCCTGGTGGGCGTTCCCGTCCCGCCGCCGTTGCGGATGCTTTCCCCGGCTCCCGATGTGGTGGTGTCCTGGCCCCTCAGCGCGGCGGGCTACTCCCTCCAAATCAGCGACACACTCGACGCCGCGCACTGGGAGCCGGGTCCTGTGCTGACCACCGTGGAAGATGGCTGGCACCGGGTTTCCGTCAGCGTTCCCGGGGATTCCCGATACCTCCGCCTCTCCAGGCCATGAACGGAAACCGGAGCGCACACGATCGAGCCGCTGACCAGGTGCGGCCACGTCGGGGTCCAGTCCGACCCGTCCGCCCC
>JAFLEG010000079.1 GCA_017302195.1 Verrucomicrobiota bacterium | reverse complement strand
CTGGTGATTCCCTTCACCCCGGAGGTCGCGGCACTGGAGGGCCGGGAGTTCATCGAGGGCCTGCTGCGCGGCGCCGGACGCATCCGCAGCCTGAGCGTCGGCGAGGGGTTTCTCTTTGGCCGCCACCGCAGCGGCACGGTGGATCTGCTCGGGACCCTGGGCGCCGCCCATGGATTCCAGGTCCATGTGGCCCCCCCCGTCGCCCTGGGCGGTGACACGGTGAGCAGTTCGCGGATCCGACAGCATCTCCGCGACGGAAAGCTGGAGGAGGCGGGCGAACTGCTGGGACGGCCGTATTCCATATCAGGCCGGGTGATCGCCGGGGATCAGGTGGGCCGCCGCCTGGGATTCCCCACCGCCAACCTCGATGTGCGCGGACTGGAACTGCCGCCCAACGGGGTGTATGCGGTCCGCGCCCGACGGCTCGCAGCGTCCTCCGACCACCCGGCCGTCCTGAACATCGGCACCCGACCCACGGTCGCCAGCCCGACAGCCGAACTGCGGTTCGAGGTGCATCTGCTCGACTTCGACGGCTCCCTCTACGGCGAGGAACTGGAAATCACCCCGATCCAGCGCCTGCGCGGCGAACGCCGCTTCGCGGATTCCGGGGCCCTCGGTTCCCAGATCGCCAGCGACATCACGGTGGCCCGCGGGATCCTCGAGGGCTGATCGCGGCGAATCCCGGATCACGATCCCCGGGCTGAAGTCCTGCCGGCGGGCCAGCCGATCCAGCACAGCCCCGCCGCCCACGATCCTCGCGTATGCCGGTGGCGAAAACTCCCCCATCGGGAACCTTCACTTGTGCCGTCCAACCGCTACGCTGCCGCCGCATGAGCGAACCACGGGACACCCACAGCAAGGCCATCGGATACATCCTCTGGATCTTCGGATTCACCGGTTCGCACCGCTTCTACTTTGGCCGTCCCCTGACCGGCACGCTGTGGCTGTTCACCGGCGGACTGCTCCTGATCGGCTGGCTGGTGGATGCCTTCCTCATCCCCTCGATGGCGCGCAGCGCCGACCGTCGCTTCACGGCGGGTCCGGTGGACTACTCCGTCACCTGGATCCTGCTGACCTTCCTGGGCTTCCTGGGAGTCCACCGCTTCTACATGGGCAAATGGCCGACGGGGCTGCTGTATCTCATCTCCGGGGGGCTCCTGGGACTCGGCATCATCTATGATTTCTGGACGCTGAATGCGCAGGTCAGCGACCTGAATCAACGTCGCCTGACCGAAGGCACCGCATAAGGTTGCCCCCGACGGCAGGCGGACCTGTTCAGGGAAAAACCGTCTCCCACCCGAACCCCGCCGGGATGGATCCCGGTTCGTAACCCAGACGTATCCCAAGGCCGTCTTGACACCTTCGCGCCGGCGGTGGGAGCGTTTCAACGCACCAAAGGCGGCTGACTCCGGCTCGTGCCATCCCCGCAGGGGACGATGGACCACGTCTCCGGGCTCGAGCCGTCGTCGAGCATCAATACACCCCCATGATCACTCCGACGCCTCGCGGGTCCGCAGCACTGCTCGGACTCCTGTGTTCCAGTCTGCTGGCCGTCGTCCCGGGCAGCGCCCAGGACTATCCGGCGGCCGTCCTCCAGGACGGCCCGTTGGCCTACTACCGGCTCAACGACCCGCTGGTCCGCAGCAACATCCAGTTCAACACCGGCTCCCTCGGGACCCCCGGCAACGCCACGAACATCAACGCGCGGCCGTTCCCCGGCACCCTGGTGGGCGATGCCAACGGATCCCAGTTCTTTGACTCCACAGCCTGGGCGGAGATTCCCTGGAACGCGGCGGTCAATCCGCCCAACACCCAGCCGTTCACCATGGAGGCCTGGCTGTATCCGGCCTCGGACCAGATCAACGGCGGCCAGGCAGCGGTCATGAACCGCTACTCCTATCCCGGCGTCAACCGCCAGGGCTGGGTGATCTTCCAGCGGGCGCCCAATGATTCCTACACGGGCGCCGGCGGATTCGAGGGAGTGGGCTGGAACTTCCGCATGTACCGTGGCGAGGGTGGCAGCTCCGGACTCGACGTCACCAGCGGTGTACCCTTCGACGTGGGCGCCTGGACGCATCTGGTGGTGGTCTATGACCCGGTGCAGGTGACCAATGCTTCCATCACCATGTACATCAACGGCGTGGCCGCCGCCACCAACGTCTGGGCCGGTGAGACCCCCGGATACGTGGCCAACACCGACGACCATCCGTTGGAGGAGGCGCCCAACGGTCCGGCCGCCCTGGCACTCGGCGCCTACAACAACACCAGTCCGGGATCCAATCCGTACTTCGGCGCCGTGGACGAGTTCGCATTCTACCCCGCCATGCTCAGTCCGGAGCGCATTCTCGCGCACTACCAGAACGGCATCAATCCGGCGCGAACCACTCCGTATCCCGCCGTGGTCCAGGCGGACTCACCGGTGGTCTATCTGCGGCTGGATGAACTTTCGGACGGCCCGCCGGTCTCCCTGAACCTTGGCAACTCCCGCAATGGCGGCGCGGCCACGCCCACCGTCGAGGTGGTCCGGCCGGTGCCCAGCGCCATTGCCGGAGCCGGGACCGATACCGCCTACGGCTTCCACCACCGCAACGGCGGCGCCGTGACGTCCATTCCCTGGATTCAGGAGAACAATCCGGATGCCAGCATTCCGTTCACCCTGGAGGCGTGGTTCCGTCCGACCTCCGACCGTCAGAACCCGGGTGCCGCCCCAATTGCCAACCGGTACGTGGCCTCCGGCAACCGCACGGGCTGGGTGATCTTTCAGCGCGCTCCCAACGAGGAATCTGCGGGCGGCGACGGCGTGGGCTGGAATTTCCGCATGTTCACCGGCACCGGCGGCAGCGGACAGGACGTGGTCACGGGAGTGCCATTCACCCTGGGCGAATGGCAGCACGTGGTGGTGACCTGGACGCCCACCTCCGACTCCGGCAATGGCAATGGCAGTTGGTTCGGGGTGCTGGCCTCCTACGTGAACGGCGAACCGGCGGCGGTCAATGAGGCGGCGCTCTATGCCGCCAACACCAATCCCACCGAGGACGGCAGCGCGCCGTCCGATCTGGGCGTGGGCGCCTACAACGCGGCGTCCGGCCTCGGGAACAATCCGTTCGAGGGCGACATTGATGAAGTCGCCTTCTACAACAACTACCTGCTGACGCCGGATCAGATCCGCGCCCACTACCAGGCGGGCACAAATGCGGCAGCCACGCCGCCGTATGCGACCCAGGTGCTGCTGGCCGCCTATGACGGCGCCGGAACCCAGCGCAGCATGCCCGCCACCTATCTGCGCCTCAGCGATCCAGCCTCCTTCCCCGCCGCCAACCAGGGCACCCTGGGATCCATCGCAAACGGCAGCCTGGTGGTGACCACCAACGACATCGCCGGTCCCCGTCCGCCCGAGGATGCCGGCTTCAGCGACACCAATGCGGCCGTGCCGCTCGATGGCACCAAGGGCTGGATCAACCTGAACAATCCCTCCGGCCTCAACATCACCGGCGCGATCACGCTGGAGTCCTGGGTGAAGCCGGGAGCCGTCCAGGGCGCCATCGCCAACATTGTCGCGCACGGAACCAACGGCGCCGGCGCCGAGGTCTTCCTGCGGATCAACGCGGATGGGGCCTACGCCGTGGGATCCTCGGACGGTGTCACGCCCCAGGGCGCCACCTTTCCGGTGCCGGCCGGCGATCTCGGCAGCACCTCCTGGATCCACCTGGTGGGCACGTTTGATGGTTCCGCGTGGCACCTCTACCGCAACGGGGTCCCGGTCTCGACCGTCCCCGCCACAGGCGGCGCCATCGCCATCCCCGATGCCAACTGGGCCGTCGGATCCACTGGCAGCGGCTGGGAGAATTACTTCACCGGGTCCGTGGACGAGGTGGCGATCTACGGCAAGGCCCTGACGGCCGATCAGGTCCTGGCCCACTACAATGCCGGCATTTCCGGCCAGCAACCGCTGGATCTCCAGATCGCCCTCGCCGGCGGCGTGGTCACCCTCACCTGGACCTCGGGCACACTCCAGCAGTCGGACACCCTGGGCGGTGCCTACCTGCCGGTGGCCGGCGCCACATCGCCCTACACCCCTGACGTGGGTAACGGCAGCAGGTTCTATCGCCTGGTACCCTGAGACCCGCGACAGGCACCGGAGTGGGGACCGCACCCTGCGGTCCCCACCATCCCGATGGCTGACACGCCATCGGCCCGATCCAGCCTGTCACCGGTGACGACGCAGGAACCCCAGGTGGAAGTCCCGGGCCAAACCGTCCGACCCGGAGGTGGGGTTCGACGGCCGGCACCCAAGTCAGCCGCGCGTTTCCACGCTCGTCCCCAGGCCGTTTTTCCCACAGGATCCGCCCCGTGCGCGTGCTGGTGCTGGAAGACGACCCCAAGATCGCGTCCTTCGTGGTCAAGGGGCTTCAGCAGAACGGATTCGCCGTGGATCATGCGTCCGACGGCGAACAGGCGCTCTTCCTCGCCGAGACCACGGCCTACGATGCGGCGGTCATGGACATCATGGTGCCCAAGCTCGACGGGCTCAGCGTGGTGCAGCGGATTCGCGGACGCGCCGGCCGGGTGCCGGTGCTCTTCCTGAGCGCCAGGGCCAGCGTCGAGGATCGCATCCGCGGCCTCCAGGCCGGCGGCGATGACTACCTGACCAAGCCCTTTGCCTTCTCGGAACTGCTCGCCCGGGTGCAGGCACTGATCCGGCGCGCCTCGCAGTCCACCGAACCGACCCGGCTCACCGTGGGGGACCTCGCCCTCGACCTGATGAACCGGGAGCTCACCCGCGGCGGAGAACGGATCGAGCTGCAGCCGCGCGAGTTCGCCCTGCTGGAATACCTGATGCGCCACGCCGGCCGCACGGTGACCAAGACCATGATCCTGGAACACGTCTGGGACTACAGCTTTGACCCTCAGACCAACGTGGTGGATGTGCTCGTCCACCGTCTGCGGGCGAAGGTGGATCCGGACAAGCGGCGTCTGCACACGCTGCGCGGAGTGGGCTATGTCCTTCGTCCCGCTGCGTGACCGTGTCCACCGCTCGCTGGCCATCCGGCTGAGCCTGTGGTTCGCCCTGGTGTTCCTGGGGTGCGTCACCGGGCTCTTCTTTGCCCTGTACCGCGTCCTGGCCTGCGACCTTGAGGCGCGGTCGCAGGCCGAATTGAACAGCCGCTACGAACGCTACGCCCAACTGGCCGCCACCGCAGGCATCACCGCCCTGGAGTCCGCCGTGCGCAACGACGCGCGCCAGCCCGGGGTCACGGCGTACTTCGTCCGGCTCAGCCGGGGCGGACGCCAGGTGCTCTTCGCCGAGGCGCCTCCGGACTGGATGGGCGTGCAGTCCCGGGTGGTGCCCCAGCCATGGACCGGCGGCTCCTCCGTCGAGGAGACGCGGGTCATCCGGGTGCCGCGCGACGCCACCCGGGACTTCCAGATCGCCGAGGGCGAACTGCCCGACGGCATCGTGCTCGAGGTCGGACGGATCACCGACAGCCGCTCCATCCTGCTCCGCTCGCTGCGCCGCACCTTCCTCGGACTGGGTGGCGCCAGCGTGCTGCTGGGATTCGTGGGCGGCTCGGTGTTTGCGTGGCGGGCGACACGCCCGATCCGGGAGGTCACCGAGACCGCCCGGCGCATCATCCAGGGCGGCAGCCTGAGCTCCCGGGTCCCCGTGCCGCCCGGCGACAATGACCTCACCGAACTGGCGCGGCATTTCAACACGCTGCTGGACCAGAATGAGACGCTCATCCGCGCCATGCGGGAGTCCCTGGACAACGTGGCCCACGATCTGCGCACGCCCCTGACCCGCCTGCGCGGCACCGCGGAGGTCGCGCTTCAGTCCCCGGGCGCAGCCGGACCCGAGCGGGAGGCCCTCGCCGACTGCGTCGAGGAATCCGAGCGGGTCCTGCGGATTCTCAACACCCTGATGGATGTCGCCGAGGCGGAAGCCGGCATGATGACGCTGCGGCGCGAGCCCACCGACCTGGGCGCCCTGCTCCGCGAGGTGGCCGACCTCTACGGGTTCGTGGCCGAGGACCGCAAGGTGGGCGTCAGCGTCACGGGACTCGACCGCTGCGAGGTGTCGGTGGATTCCAGCCGCATGCGCCAGGTCTTCGCCAACCTCCTGGACAACGCGCTGAAGTACACGCCGGAAGGCGGACGGGTGACCGTGTCTCTCGCCGTGGAGAATGGCGCCGCGGTCACGCGCTTCGCCGACACCGGCATGGGCATTTCCCCGGAGGAGCAGCCCAAGATCTGGAACCGCCTGTACCGCGGCGACCGCAGCCGCTCCCAGCGTGGCCTGGGCCTGGGCCTGAGCCTGGTCCGCGCCATCGTGGAGGCCCACGGCGGCACGGTGTCCCTCACCAGTGCCGTGGGCCGCGGCTCCGAGTTCACCGTGCGCCTGCCGTGGCGTCGCGGCGCCGGGGACTCGTGACGAGGCGTCCGCGGGACGGGAGGAAGCCATGCGGCCACGTTTGTGGAGGGTCGATTTCCGCAGGATTCGAGGATGGTGCCCTCCCGTTCTACTCCTGAAATTTCAGGGTGCGCGTGTCGCGTTCATTGCCGGTGGGCATGGCCAGCGGACCATAGAGATCGGGACGCCGCGCGCGCATCCAGAGGCGACCGGTGGCCTCCGCCAGCAGACCGTGGTCCAGATCCGCCACCACCAGGTCATCGGCAGCCCGGCCGGACTCGGCAAGCACCCGGCCGTAGGGATCCAGAATCATGGCATTGCCGGTGCGGATCTCGTCGTCGTCCACGCCCACCCCGTTGCTGAACGCCAGGAACATGCCGTTGTCGTGGGCCCGGCTGGGCAGCCATCGCATGAGCCAGCCACGCCCCTTCTCGCCACGGAATTCCCGTTCGATGGATCCGGGATCCGCGTGCCGGTTCTCCCACAGTTGCCGGTCAATCACGCCCATCAGGTGCGGATTCCGGCTGCGCACGGCGCCGGTCTGATGCGGTGCCAGCAGGAGGTCGGCCCCCTGCAGGGCGGTGAGCCGGACATTCTCAACCAGATTGCAGTCGTAGCAGATGAGCACGCCAACACGCCAGCCGCCGGGCAGGTCAAAGACCGTGACGGAGGATCCGCTGCGGATCGCCTCATGTTCGAAGGCGTGCAGCTTGCGATGGCGATGCCAGGTCCCGTCGGGCAGCGCGACAACGTAGGCGTTGTAGCAGTGCCCGTCGTCCCCGGCCTCAACCAGACCGGCGCCGATGCTGATGCCGAGGTCGCCGGCGAGGCCTCGGAGACGGCGGATCAGGGGGCCGGAGGGCACCGGCTCCGCCAGGGCCGCCAGCGCATCCGCTCCCAGGTGTCGCAGGAACCAGTAGCCGGTCAGACAGCATTCCGGGAACACCGCCAACCGCGCCCCGCGGTCCGCCGCCGCCCGGGCCAAGGCCGCCACCCTGGCGAAGTTTGCCTCCGTGTCACCCGGCAGGCTCTCCATCTGGATGGAGGCCACGCGAAGCATCGGTGGGAGGAGCATGGTGGCGCTTCCACTCATCGCTGCCAGGACATCCAGCGGTCCACCAATCCCTTTACGAAGGGCGTCAGCCGGGCGCGGTTGTAGAGGTCGCCGGTCTTCCGGATGGCCTCGGCCTGGGTGGGATAGGGATGAATGGCGGCTCCCACGGTCCTGAGCCCCAACCTGCCCTTCATGGCCAGTGTCAGTTCACCGATGAGATCCCCCGCATGCGACGCCACGACCGTGGCGCCCACCAGGGTGTCGGTGCCGCGACGCACATGCACCCGCACGAATCCCTCCGGCTCGCCGTCCAGCAGTGCCCGGTCCACGCGGTGAAGCTCCTGGGTGAAGGTGTCCACCGCGATGCCCGCGGCGGCGGCATCCGCAGCATGCCGGCCCACATGCGCCAGTTCGGGCGAGGTGTAGGTGCACCAGGGAATCAGCAGCGAGCCCACCCGGCCCCGGCCGTGGAACAGCGCATTCTGGACCACCAGGCGCGCCATGAAGTCGGCGGCATGGGTGAACTGATGCGACGAGCAGACATCGCCGCAGGCGTAAATGCGCGGATGCGTCGTCTGCAGGCGGTCGTTGACCGTCACGCCCCGTCCATCCCAGGCGACACCCGCGGCTTCCAGCCCAAGCCCCTCGACGTTGGGAGACCGACCGGCGGCCACCAGCAGCGAGTCCACGACCACGTCGTAGCCTCCTTCGACAGCCTCCACGATCAGGCGGATCCCCGTCCCCGACCGCTCCACCCGGAGTTCCCGTCCGCGCCCGAGGAAGGTGACCCCGTCCCGCTCCATCGCAGCGCGCACACGGGCCGCCGCATCCCGGTCGTCCCGCGGCAGAAGACCGCCCGAGGATTCCACCAGGAAGACCCTGGATCCGAACCGGGCGAAGGTCTGGGCCATTTCACACCCGACCGGCCCTGCGCCAACCACACCGAGTCGCGCGGGAAGCTCGGTCAGGGAGAAGAGGGTCTCGTGGGTCAGGTACGGCACGGACTCCAGCCCGGGAATCGGCGGGGCGGCAGCGCGGGCGCCGGTGGCGATCACCGCCTTCGCGAAACGCAGCACCGATCCGCCCACCTCGATGGTTTCCGGACCGGTGAACCGCCCGGCGCCGAGGAACACATCCACCCCCAGCCCGGCGAAGCGCTGCGCGGAGTCATGCGGACTGATCTCGGCCCGCAGTCGCCGCATCCGCTCCATGACCCCGGCAAAGTCCACCGTCACGCCCGGCGGCACCACGATCCCGAAGGCGCCCGCCCCGCGAACCGCGCTCACCGCCCGCGCAGCGCGGATCAGGGCCTTGGACGGCACGCAGCCGACGTTGAGGCAGTCGCCTCCCAGCAGATGCCTCTCGACCAGGGCCACCCGGGCACCGAGTCCCGCGGCAATGGATGCCGTCACCAACCCGGCCGTGCCGCCGCCGAGGACCACCAGATTGTAGCGTCCTGACGGCCGGGGATTGGTCCAGTCGGGTGGATGGACGTTCGCCACCAGGGTTTGGTTGTGAACATCCCAAGGCAGGATCGGCGGCGGGGAAACAGCATTCATCGGCGGACATTCAAGCCGGTTCCCGCACCGAAACGCGCCGGGCCAGCGACTGCCGGGCCAGGCGGGTGACCACCACGGTCACCAGCACGGTGGCCAGCAACCCCAGTCCATAGAGCACCCATTCGCCGGTCGTGCGTGTCCGTGAACCCGCCGCGACCTTGGCCAGCGAGCCGAGATACACGTACAGGATTGTGCCGGGCATCATTCCGATCCACGACGCCAGCACATAGTGCCCGAGCGGCACACGGGTGAGTCCGAAGGCGTAGTTCAGCACGTTGAAGGGAAAAACGGGCGACAGGCGGGTCAGACCCACGATCTTCCATCCCTCCCGGGCAACCGCCTGATCCATGGCCGCAAACCGCGGGTCCTGCCCGATCCTCCGGGCCACCGCATCCCGGGCGAGGTGGCGTCCGATGAGAAACGCCGCGGTGGCGCCCAGGGTGGCGCCCACCGAGACGCACACCGAACCCCGGACCACGCCAAACAGGGCGCCGGCGCCCAGGGTCAGCACCGAGGCGGGAAGGAAGCAGATGGAGGCCACGATGTAGATCCCGATGAAGATCACGGGACCCCACGCGCCCAACCGGCCCACCCAGTCCAGGGCCGCTTGCAGCCAGGACTGGATGGGCAGCCCCCGGAGCGCCGACAGCAACGCCAGCAGCACCACGGCTCCGGCCAGCCATTTCCACACCGCGCCAGCGCGGGGCCGGGAATCTGCGGGCGAATCCATGGATGGCAGCCTACCTGCCCGGAGGCCTGATGGCGACCCGCTTCACCGGCACCCGCACCCAATCCGCCTACCCGCCAGCGCGCCCGGGCGGTGAACTCCCGCCGCGCTTCCACTCCACCTTGGGCGGCTCGGGCAGTCCGCGGACGCGGTAGGAGGTGCGGAAATGCATCTTGGCCACCTTGGGCAGCAGCGCAGCGCCGTGCTTCTCGACAAAGGCGCGCCCGGCGGCCTCCACGGCGGCGGAGGCGCCCTTGGGAAGGGTCATTCCAAACTCCTCCCCCAGCTTCCGGAGGCGCTGCACAAACTCGTCGCGGGCAAGAATCGAGGCGGCGGCCACGGCGATGTCCTCCTCGGCGCGATGACGCTGGACCAGTTCCAGGGTGCGCCCCAGCGCCATCAGCGCCCGGGACACCGTGCTCTCATCGCGCGCAAACTGATCGCTGATCGCGCGGACCGGCGCCGGCACCATCCGGTGGCGCTGCTCCAGCAGGTTCTCGATGACCCGGGCATGGCCCCAGGCCAGCACGCGGTTCACGGAGCCATTGGTGTGGTGCATGCGGTTGTAGGCCTCGCAGCCGATGGAGACCACGGTATGGACGCATCCCGGAGTCTCGCGGATGCCGGCCGCCAGTCGCGCCACCTGGGCATCGCTGGAGATGTTCTTGGAATCCCGGATGCCCCGGTCCTTCCAGCCGGCAATGATTTCGGCGTTCACATAGACTCCGGCAATGCAGAGCGGTCCGAAGAAATCGCCCTTGCCCGATTCGTCCACGCCGAGCCGGGGATACAGCAACTCCGGCTGGAGCACCTCCTCATAGCCGACGCGCGCGGCACCGAGCACCTGGGGTTCCAGCACGAACTCCACAAACTCCCGGGTGCCCTTGCCCTGGACCACCAGCTTGCCCGACTCGTAAAAGGTGACGTTGAAATCCTTCCTGGCCCCGCTGAACCGGGCATGGGGCACGTCGCGCAGATCGAATGTGCCGTCGCGCACGATGCGCTCCAGGGTGTCCGCCTGCTCGGGGGTCAGTTTTGCCGTGTAACTGGTCACTGCCGTAGAT
>JAFLEG010000785.1 GCA_017302195.1 Verrucomicrobiota bacterium | reverse complement strand
GCCTGAAGCCGCTCGTACAGGGCCTGGGAGAGCTGTCCGCGCTCCGCCAGTTCCTGCTGCCATTGCTTCACTGTGCCGGCGTCGTCCTGCTGATACTGCCGCAGGGTCTCCTCCAGCTTCTGGGACAGCAGCGGCTCGGCGTTCTCCGCCTGCTGCGCCAGTTGGGTGGCGCGGTCCACCAGGTTGGTGGCCAGGGTCCGCTGCCGCGCCAACTGCTCGGCCACCTCGCGGCGCTCCGGACTCTCGGACAGCGTCCGCCGGGCCGGTTCCCGCACCGAATCCAGACGCCGCGCGATGTCCTCCTGGGTGCGGGCCAGCTCGCGGGCGTCCTGACGCAACTGCCGGGCCTCCTCGGCGAACTGGCTGGCGCTCTGCTTCCGAAGCTCATCCCGCAGATCCTCCAATTGACGCTGGGCCCGGGTTCCGGAGGCCACCGCCTGGCCGGTGGCGCCGTCCTGGGCGGCCTCGGCGGCGCGCTGCACCTCGTCGCGGGTTTCGTCCAGACGCCGCCGCTCGTCCGCCATGCGCGACTGGTTTTCCGGACGGTCCATGCGCTGCCGCAGTTCGTCCACGTCGGCGAGCATCTCGCGCTGCTCCTCCTCCAGCCGCTTCAACTGCCGCCGCGCCTCCTCGCGCTCGGCCTCGCTCTCCGCCTCCTGCAGCGCGGTCTGCAGCTCCTTCAACCGCGCGTTCAAATCCTCCTGGCGCCGGGCCAGCTCCTGAAGGCGGTTCAGCACCTGCAACTGTTCCCGCTGCTCGGTGCTCTGCGCCGCCTGGGCCTGGCGCTGGGTCTCGTAGCGATCCTCGGCCTGCTTCAAATCCAACTGGTCGAGCTGGCGCTGATTTCCCGACTCGCCCCCGCCCTGCCCGCGGTTCCGTGACCGGGACACGGTGGTCTCCCGCGCCTGCATGCGCAGCAGTGCCTGGTAGGCGGCCTGCTCGGGACCGAGCGCGGCGGCCAGGACGGCTGGGGCGTTGGTGGCCGCGGCCAGGCGGGTGCGCGCCTCGTCCATCGCCTTCACCACCGCCTTCCAATCGCCGGCGCGACCGGAATCCACGGCGTCCGAAGCCTCCGCCTCGGCCTGCTCGAGCGCATTGGCCTGGGAGTCATGGACCACCATGGCGTCCGGGACGTAGGCCGGGAGCGCTCCCGGCTGGCGCTGGAGCTTCCAGGTGGCGTTGATGATCTGCTTCTGCAGCTCGGCCAGACGGGTGGCCGGAGTGGACTGCTGCTGTTCGCCGCTGGCGTCGCCCTCCATGGACTCGCCCTCGCGGAAGATCTCCTCAAAGGGGCGCACCTCGCCGAAGTGCAGATCGCTCTCGGTGCGCCGCACCTTGCCGTCGGGGCCGATGTCCTCCGCCCACAGGTGCCAGGAAACCAGGTCATCGGGACGCACGCCCAGGTCCTCCAGCCGGAGCAGGTGATCGAAGGCGCGCTTCTCCTTGCCCGGCACCTGGGTACCCAGGGTCACCTCGATCGGCGCCCCCGAACCCCGCATGAAGGCGAGACCCATGCGCGGCATGCCAAAGTCGTCCCAGGCCGTTCCCGAAAAGGCGATCTCCTCCAGCGCCGAGGGACGCAGGTCGCCACGCGGGAGCGGCAGCTTCAGTTCAGGCAGCCGGTTCGGCAGCGCTTCCAGGACAAAGGACGCCGGCACCCGGTTGGTCCGCCCGTCGGCATCCACCAGCACCAGGTCCAGCCGTGCGGAATTGGTCAGGATCCACCCGTGCAGCGAGGCCACCGCCCGGTTGGTCCCCACCGCCAGCGCCAGACGGACGGCGGCGTTGGTGCGATCCACCAGGCTGGCGGTGGCCACCGGCTTGTTGAGCTGCAGGGTGAGATCCAACTGGCTACCCTCCACCGCGCTCACCCGCCGGGTATCCTCCACCCGCTTGGGAGGCAGCGCGGTGTACCCCGGAAACACCAGGTCCGCATCCGACCGTTCCAATCGCGGATACTCAAACACGGTCACCCGGAACTCGCGGGTCTCCCGGCCGTCATGGGCCACCCGATACCGCAGATCCGAGCTGACGTCCGGCAGGCTGGTGCCGAACACGGGGTCCGAAAGGCTGCGAACCAGCGGCACGCGACGCTCGGGCGCGCCGGAGGAGGCGACGATCAACTCCACGTCCCTGGGCGCCTCGTCCCCGAACCGGGCCAGCACCACCAGACTGCTCCCCTTCTCCAGCGTCACGTCACCCGGGGTGATCTCCAGCCCCGCCGGCGCCACGAACAGCGCGCGCAGGGACCGCTCCCGGGGGGAACGCAGGGCGGACAGCACGCCCAGGAAGGCGAGCAGAACCGCGGCCTGACCCGCATGGGATGCCAGCACCTGCCATCGGGGAACCAGACGGCGCCAGCGTCCGCGATGACTGGCATGGAGCGCCGACAGCACCACGCGCTGCTGCAGGAAATTGAGACCGCCCGGCGCCGACTCCTGCTGCTGCACGGCGGTGAGCAGCACCCCCTTCAGGGCCGGATCCCGCCGCTCGATCCACAAC
>JAFLEG010000784.1 GCA_017302195.1 Verrucomicrobiota bacterium | reverse complement strand
CCTGCAGCGCGGTGGTGGAGACGCTCCGGGACGGCACCGGCGCCCCGCCGTCCGGACAGTCCAGCGCCTCCATGAACGGGTCCGACACGGTGCGGAAGAGAAACCGGTACACCGCCCGGCGGCGGTTGGCCGGCGCATCGGCATCGAAGTGTTCGTAATCGAGAAAGGGCGGCGAGCCATCGGCGGGCAGGAAGGTGGCGGCGCCCTTGGACACGAACTGGACCGCGGCAGGCCCGCCCATGGTGAGGTCGAGTTGTCCGCTGAGCTGAAGGACGGTGTCGCGGACCTCCTCGGCGGTGAGGCGCGGACTGTTCATCCGGGCCAGGCGGCGATTCTGGGGATCGTCCTCCGACCGGTGCGGGGTGTGGGCGGAGGATCGGCGATAGGCGGCGCTGGTCACGATGAGACGGTGCAGCGCCTTGAGTGAGCCCCGCGCCTCGTCGCGGAACCAGACGGCCAGCCAGTCGAGCAGTTCCGGATGACTGGGCGTCCCGCCCATCTGCCCGAAGTCACTGGGGGTGTCGCACAGGCCGCGCCCGAAATGCCAGTGCCAGACCCGGTTCACGATGCTGCGCCAGAGGAGCACATTGCGGGGATCGGTCAGCCAGCGGGCCAGGGCGGCGCGGCGCGCCGACTCGTCGCCGTCGAATGTCCCGAGATCGGACGAGAGCCCGGGGATGCAGCCCAGCGACGCGGGCTGGATCAGATCCCCGGGCCGGTGGATGTCGCCACGGGCCAGCAGATGCACCGGGCGCGGTCCGGCGGGCGGCTTGAAATTCGCGTCCACCGGAAAATCCCGGGCGACCGCATACACGAACTGCGGTGGGGGCAGGGCCTCCAGCGCGCGCGCGTTGTCGAGACGGAGCACCGCCAGTGCGAGGGACCGGCGCTGCGATTCGGAGCGTTCGGAGGCCGGAATCCGGAGCAGGTCGGTGACTTCCGCCGGGGGCGGCGCCCAGGCTTCAAGGGTTCCGGACGCTCCGGCCGCGGACAACCGGAACCGGCCGAGGGCATGGCCCGGGGCGGCGCCCTGATGCTCCAGGAGCAGTGTGAACAGCGTGTCATCCCCGGTCTCGACCGGTTCGCGCAGTTCGAACACGGCCTCATGCCGCTGGCCGTAGTGCGGGTGAATGCCCCAGTGCGTGTCATTCCTGCCATCCACCGCCTGGGCCGCGGACATCGTCGGCCCCTCGTTGACGTCCGCCATCGCACGGGAGAATTCGAGCGCCCTGGCATTCTGCACCGCACCCGCCTGGGTCAGGAAGGCGCGGAATCCGGTCAGGTGAAAGTGCCCGTTGTCGAAGCGTCCCGGTCCGCGCTGGGGCAGGCGGTCATCCGGTAGGGCCTCCACCCGCAGCGCCCGCAGGGTTCCCGCGGGACGGCGCGCGGTGATGACGTAGGTCTCGCGTTCGGATCGGACACCGGTGGCAAACCAGGAGCCATCCGGCTGCCGTTCCAGCGTGGCGCCGCCAGTTGAGACCACGCTCATCACCTCGAAGGGCGTCCACTGGCGCTCGCGACGTTCCATCGACTCCGAGAACGCGGCGACCTCCCGGACCACCGGGGGCGTGTCGAGGGTGGCGAGCAGCCCGGCGTCCGGACGGGCGAGCGACTCCTTGCGCGCGAGCAGGGCGTGTCTGCGGGCGAGCGTCGCCGGATCCTCGTCCCAGGGCCGATCGGCGCGATCCACTCCGGCAAACACCGCCTGCAAGCCGTAGTACTCACGCTGGGAGATGGGATCGAACTTGTGGTCGTGGCAGCGGGCGCAGTGCACGGTCAGGCTCTGGAAGGTGCCGATGACCGAGCTCACGATGTTGTCGCGGTCGAGCACCTGCGCCATCCGGTGATCCACCGTGTCCTCGCGCACGGTCACCATCAGCGTGTGATCCCAGGGCCCGGCGGCGAGGAAGCCCAGCGCCAGCGTCGCCTGCGGGTCGTCCGGAAACAGGACGTCCCCCGCCACCTGTTCCTGCACGAACCGCGCGTACGGCCGGTCTTCATTGAAGGCACGGATCACATAGTCGCGGTAACGCCAGGCGTTCGGGCGCGCGAAGTCGTGGTCGTTGCCGTGGGTATCCGCGTAGCTGGCGACATCCATCCAGTGGCGGGCCCAGTGTTCCCCGTGGCGCGGACTGGCAAGCAACCGGTCCACCACCCGCTCATAGGCGTCCGGTGCGGCATCGGAGCGGAAGGCGGCCAGCTCTCCCGGACCGGGCGGCAGCCCGGTCAGGTCATGGTAGAGGCGCCGGAGCAGATCCCGCGGCCGGGCCTCCGGCGCCGCAGCGATTCCGGCGGCATCCAGTGAGGCCGCGATGAAGGCATCGAGCGGATTTCTGACGATGGCCTCCGGACCGGGCGACGGAATCGGAGGCGCCGCGAGCGGCTGCAACGCCCATCCCGGCCCGCTCTTTGTGGGCGGCTCGGCAGGCAGCGCCGATGCCCGGGTCGAAGCCTTCCCCGGAACGAACAAGAGCAGCACGGCGGCCGTGGCCAGGCATGCCC
>JAFLEG010000783.1 GCA_017302195.1 Verrucomicrobiota bacterium | reverse complement strand
CACCGAGAGCGCCAGCTTTCGTCCCACCGATGCGGGCGCCTTCGCCACCTGAAGGCCGCGGGAGGATCGGCCACGGAGGAAGAGGGTCAGGAACAATGTCCGCAGCACGCGGTTCGCGTCGGTTCCGGCAGGCTCCGGCACCGATGCCTGAGGCGCCGGCGGATCCTCCAGTCGTGGCGGCGCATTCACGGACGGAAGGTTCGGGCAAAGTCCTGGGCGCGGCGCTCCAGTTCGCCACCGCCAGTCAGCCGGGTGAACAACTGCTCCAGGGAAACGGCCCCGTGGGCGGCGGCCAGCTCGTCCGGACGCCCATCCACCAGCAGTCGTCCGCGGTCCACGATGATCACCCGGTCGCAGACCCGCTCCACCACGTCGAGGATGTGCGAGCTGTACACGATGGTTTTGCCCTCACGGGCCAGCGTCTGGATCAGGGCCTTGAACCCGACGGCGGCGTTGGCGTCGAGACCATCCAGCGGTTCGTCGAAGAACACCACCGGGGGGTTGTGCAGCAGGGCGGCGGTGATGACCACCTTGCGCCGCATGCCCTTCGAATAGGCGCCCAGCAGCTTGTCGGTGAGCGTTTCGAACGACAGGTCGAAGAACACCAGAAACTGCCGGATGCGCGACTCCGCGGCATCGGCCGGGATGCCGTAGAGCGCCGCGACCATCTCCAGGTATTCCAGTCCGGACAGCGACTCGAAGACCGCGCCGGAGTCCGGCACGAAACCGATGCGCCGCTTGGCTTCGACCGGCTCCCGGGCCAGGTCAAATCCGGCGACCGTGGCGGTCCCTGAGGTCGGCGCCAGCATGCCGGTAAGCATCTTCAGCGTGGTGGATTTGCCCGCGCCGTTGGGACCGAGAAACCCGACGATCTGTCCGGCCGGCACCTCAAAGGTCAGACCATCCACCGCGACCTGGTCGCCGAAGCGCTTGGTCAGTTGGAGCAGGGAGACCATGGCTTCTCCGGGGATCCGGCCGGCTAGCGGGCCGGGGTCCATCCCTGCTGGACAAAGTATTTCTGGAGTTCCTCCGCGACCCGATCCGCCAGGTTCTGGGCGTCGGCCTCCACGGTCTGGGCCCGCGCTCCCACCAGGGCCGTGGTGCTGCTGACCGCCAGCGCGGCCGCCGCATTGCCCGCCACCGCCCCGCCGCCGGCCATCGGCCCCATGCCCGGACGGCGGGAGCTCTGGGTGTTGATGTAGAAGTCATCTGCCAGGACCCGGCCGGCATCGGTCACCTCGAAGGCCTGCACCAGCACGCGGACCTCGCTGGCACCCAGGCCAAATCCGATGATCATGCGCTGCCTCTGGCTGCCCTGGTCCACGGAGAGGAACTGGCCGTCAATCTCCAGGGTGTGCGCGCCCGGAGGTGTCCCGGCGGGCGCCACCACCGCATCGAATCCCTTGCCCTGGAGGTCCTGCACCAGCCGTTTTGCCACGATGCCGGAAAGTTCCCGGGCGATGCGGAGCCGCTCGCCGTCGTCGGTCTTTGAGCCGACCAGTTCCTGGAGGCGCAGGCCGATGGTCTGGTCCAGCGCCACCTGGTCTGCGGAAACCCCGAACGGATGCACCACGATCCGCTCCGGCTTGGGAAGGGGACGCGCATCGGTCCCCACGTACTGCACATTGGTGCGAGCGCAGGAAGTGGCCAGCAACAGGAGCCCTCCCAGCGTGACAAGGATCCCGACGGTCCGGAGCTTGGTGCGGGAGGAGGGGTCGTGCAGTGGGTTGCTCATTGCGGCGGTTATACTCGGGAGGCGAATTCGCATCAACCGGAAGGAGGAGTTCAAGTTCTGGATGGGGGGCATACGCGTCCCGCGTGTGGGTCTGGGCGTCCCGCCCGGACCCTCGTGGACTGATCGGCTCCCGTGCCTCCATTCGCCGTCATGCCCCGGAAGCAATGTCAGTGGACGACGAACCGGGCGGGACGCCCGGTTCCGTACGCCGGAGGCGCACGCTCCCCATCCCAAGAAAGTGCGATGCGCTCCCTCCTGATGGGCGTGCCCTCCGAGATTGTGCGGGATACTCCGGTCGCCCATCCTCCAGACTTTCGCTTCTGATGGCTGCGCCGCATTCAGTATCCACTCCTTTGTCGCCCGATCCCGGGAGCCCTCCGGTTCCTTCCATCGTCCGGGCGGATTCGTGGGCTGTCTTCCTGGAGGCCCGGCGTTCCTGGGTGCCGTGGGTGGTTTTCCTGCTGGGGATCCTCGCGCTGACGCCGAGCATCTGGTCGGAGACCAGCGTGACGGGGTCCGATGAGTACACGCTGACGCTGCGCACGCCGCTCTATCTGGTGCGCAATTAGCGGATGCTGACGAACTTGCCCCAGATGGCGGCAAGGCCGGCGGCGACCAGCACGATCGACGGGTTCTCGCAGAACATGCCGCCATAGCGGCAAACGTCGGCGCTGTAGGCGCCGAGCTCGCGGTGTCCGGCCGCGTAGAGCACGCCGGAGAGGATCAACAAGGCCACAGCGGCAAAGTACATTGGCCGTCTCCCTTGGCTGGAGGTGC
>JAFLEG010000782.1 GCA_017302195.1 Verrucomicrobiota bacterium | reverse complement strand
CAAGCGGGGGCTTTCCGTGCCGCTGGGACGCTGGCTCCGGGGTCCGCTGCGCGACTGGGCCGCGGGCGCCCTGGACTCCCGGCATCTGGAGCCCTTCGGCATCCGCCCCGCCAGCGTCCGCGACCTGTTTCAGGAGCACCTGGACCGCCGGGCCGACCATGCCCGCGCCCTCTGGACGCTGATCGTCCTCAGCCACTGGCATCAGCAGATAGTGTCCAATGCACCCGGCTCTGGTCGGTAGTCCCGCCTTCAGGCGGCGCCCGCGCAGGATCTGGCTTGGAGATCGGGTTTCAGTGAATTCTTTGGGAACCGGGGGAATCGCCTGGCGGGGAGACCGGCGATGCCTGCCGCAAGGCCCACGCGGCGCTGTCGGCGACCCAGGCCACCGGATGTCCCTTCAGGACCTCCAACCGTGGCCTTGCTTCCACAATCCCCAGGCGCCCCACGGCACGCGCAACATCCCCGAGAATGATGCCGTCTTCCTGGTGCAGAAGCCGCAGGAGAACGGGTGTCACCTCGGCTGCGCCGAGGTTTCCCAAGGCGCGGACGACATGACGACGGTTGGCAGGCGTCTCGGTTTCCAGCAGGGCGATGAAGGTCGGGAGGTTGCGGCGGTCTCCAGCAGGAGACGCCTCGAGGATGGCGTGCCGTCTTTCCTCTTCGGTCGCGTCCGCCGCGAGATGTTCCAGGGATTCCATTTCAGGGCTTCTTGCCCGCCGCGGCCTGCTCGTATTCCTGGATCGCGCGGGGCATGAGGGCCTTCAGGTTCTCGATGCGGGTGTCATGGGCCGGATGCGTGGAGGCAAACTCCGGAGGCTGCCCGCCCTGGCTGGCTTCCGCCATGCGCTGCCAGAACCCGACGGACTCCCGGGGATCGTATCCGGCGCGGGCCATGTAGAGCAGGCCCACGGCATCGGCCTCCGACTCATGCTCCCGGCTGAAGGGCAGGATCACCCCAAACTTCGCCCCCGCCCCGATGGCCCCGAGGATGGTCCGCTGCTGGTCCACAGGCAGGTCCCCGAGGGCGACCGACATCTGGGCGCCCTGCATGAGGGTGTTGGCCATCTGGGACTGGAAGAGCCGTTGGGCGCCGTGCCGGCTGGTGGCGTGCGCCATCTCATGGCCCATCACGGTTGCCAGGCCCGCCTCGGTCCGGGCCACCGGCAGGATGCCGGTGTACACCACGATCTTGCCACCGGGCAGGCAGAAGGCGTTCACCTGCGGACTCCGCACCACGCTGACCTGCCAGTCCATCTGCCGGGCGGCATCCCCGGTTACGGCCGCCAGGCGTTGCGCCACCCGGGTGACCAGGTCCACCTCCGGCCCGCCGGTCAGCACGTCCTCCTGGGCAAGCACCTGACGGTAGCTCTGGAGTCCGAGCTGGGTCTCCTGTTCCGGACTCAGGGCCACCCGGGCCGCACGCCCCGTCTCTGGATTCACAAACCGCTCGGAACCGAAGTATTGAACCAGAACGACCAGACCCGCGATGATCAGGGGGGCGAGAACGAACTTCCGGCGGCGTTCCATGCCGCAACGCTAACCGGCCACCGGGCTCAGGGGAAGCCTCCCACAGGGAAGCGACGCGCTGCTAGCGGTTGCCGGCGGTGAACCGGAGTGTGTCTGGCAGGTGGCGCGCCCAATAGTCCCAGGTATGACCACCGGGGAACTCCTCATACACATGAGGAATTCCTTCCGCGTCCATAGCCCTGTGCAGTTCCCGGTTGGCGCCGATCCAGGGATCTTCCGTGCCGCAATCAAAGCGGATCGCCGGGAGGGCCCCCCGGGACCGGCGCATCGCCGCCAGCACGGAACAATCCTCGGGAAGCGAACTCCACCCGGAGCAGTCCTCCACAATGTAGCGCTGCAGCGGCGCCGCCTCGGTGACGGACGAATGTCCGGAAACCGAACGGAAGCGGTCCGGATGGCGCGCTCCCACCCGCAGCGCCCCAAAGCCGCCCATGCTCAACCCCGCGAGATGCAGGAGGGACCGTTCCGAAACCTGGGGCACGGCCTCGCGGACCGCCTCTGGGACCTCATCCACGATCCACTGCTCAAAATCCTGCACCGCATGCCGCACATACCCGGACCCATCCCCCCAAAGCCCGTCGCTGGGCATGG
Organism: Verrucomicrobiota bacterium; assembly: GCA_017302195.1. Taxonomy (GTDB): domain Bacteria; phylum Verrucomicrobiota; class Verrucomicrobiia; order Limisphaerales; family UBA9464; genus UBA9464. The sequence continues at coordinate 407 of JAFLEG010000782.1, read as the reverse complement.
CCAACACGCAAGGGGGAATCTCCCCGGCGGCGATCATCCGAGCCGCCGTGTGATGGGCACCCCCCTTGAGAGCCCAGGCCCAGTGGGATCCAAACACTCCGTGGAGCAGGATCACCACCGCCACATCCCGCAATCCCGCCACCTCCCCCGGGACGAACAGGGTGATGTCCGCACGCCCCCGCAAGGCATCGCTTTTCACCGTCACAAACCGCAGGCCGTCACAGGCGAACCGGGCATCAGAGATCTCCAGGGTGCGAAAGGGCATGGAGCGGTGGTCCGTTTCAAGACGTTTTCAGGAACGCCGCAGTCCAAGCCGTTCCGCGTCCCCTGCGGCGTCCAATTGTAGAGAGCATTTACCTGAACGGAGACTTGTCTGTGGCAGACTCTCTTTGGCAATTAAGTTTCAA
>JAFLEG010000781.1 GCA_017302195.1 Verrucomicrobiota bacterium | reverse complement strand
CCGGCGGGCGGCTCATAGGGGTCCCCCAGATCCAGCCAGCTTCCGCCATCGGAAGTGGCCTGCAGTTGGTAGGGCCCCCGTCCCAGGGCGAAGACCTGGAGCTGGACCGCTCGACGCACTGCCAGGAAGCCATCCGGCGCCTCGCCGGGCACCTGCGGATCAAAGTCATTCTCGATCTCCGCGCGGTCCGGCAGGCCGTCCCCGTCGGTATCGGCCAGCACGGGGGAGGATCCCAACCGGGCCTCCACGCCGTCCTCCAGGGTGTCGCCATCGGTGTCCCAGAGCGCCGGATCGCTCCGGCCGGCGCGTTCGAAGACGTTGTCGAGACCGTCCGTGTCGGTGTCCGCACGGCCCTGAATGGCGATCAGGTGGAAATACCCGGCAGCGATCTGCACCGCGTTGGTGAGTGAGGCAGGAACCCCCAGGATGGCCGGCGCATCGCTTCCAAACACCGTCACCCGCCCGTCGGGGCCCACCGCCGCGGTGAAGCTGTAGCCGGCCGCCACCTGCACCACGTTGCCGAACCGTTCCGGCAGCGTGGCCTGCGCAAAGGAATTGTCGCCCCAGATCACCAACTGACCATCCCGCAGCACCGCCACGGTGTGATTGCCTCCGGCAGCGATCGCCGCCACCTCCGGCAGGTCGTCGGGCACGGCGCACTGTCCGAAGGCATCCGAACCCCAGCACCGCACCGTGCCATCAGCCCGCAACGCCACGGTGTGGAACACGCCGGCGGCCACGGCCACCACGGCATCCAGCCCTTCGGGCACCATGCACTGACCCTGGGAATTGTCGCCCCAGCAGACCACGGTGCCGTCGTCACGAAGCGCCGCGCCGTGGAAGTAGCCCGCGGCCACCGCCGTGACCCCCTGGAGATCGGGCGGCAGGTCAAGCTGGCTGAAGTCATTGGTACCCCAGGCCACGACGGTGCCATCGGCCCGCAGCCCATAGGTCTGGGTCGCCCCGGCAACGAGGCTCACCAGATTGGTGGCCCCGGGGGGGACATTGGTCTGGGCCAGATCCCCCGCGCCCCACGCGGCCACGGCACCGTCGGTCCGGATCACCGCGGTGTGCCCCAGTCCGGCGGCGACCGCGAGCACCTGGGTCACGGTGTTGGGAACGGTCACCTGGCCGTATTCGTTCAACCCCCAGCACACCACATCGCCCACCGGCTGCTGGACACGCTGGCGCGCGCGCCACGGAAGCACCTCCACCGCGACCGGAGGGCTGGTCTGCACGCTGGTGAGCAGCGACGCGGTGAGGTGGTAGAGCCCGGCCTCGTTGGTCCGCACCGCATGCAGGACCAGGGATTCGTTGGTCTGGGTGTCCAGGCGGTTGGTCCCAAAATACCACTGCCAGGACACGTAGTTGGTCACCAGGACCTCATTGGTCATGAGGCCGCCCTCCTCGGGGCACGCGCCGGACTGGTCCGAAACCCCGTCGCCATCCAGATCGCAGCCATCGGGCTCCCCGTCATCATCGGTATCCACCGGCACGCCGCCCACCCCGGCCTCGTTGGTGGTCACCACGAAGTTGGTGATCACGATGCCATTGGTGAAGGCGCGGGCGCGGAGCACCAGCAGGTCGCCCATCAACTGCTGACGGTCCCGCGCGAGCAGGGAGAATATGGGGAAGACGTCCGGGTCCCGCGGATCGGTGTTGGCATCGAACTCCGCCCGGTCATCCCAGCCGTCGGAGTCGGTGTCCTTCTTCGTGGGATCGCTGCCGAAGCGGATCTCGACCAGATCCGGAAGCCCGTCGGCATCGAGATCCAGCCCGACGGCCGCGGCGGCCGCGGCGGCCGGCGTGGAAACAGCGGACACCGCAGCCTTCGCAAGCCCGCACACGGCGGCCAGCAGCAGGAGCAGTGCGGGAAGGCGCAACATCATCTTCATTTGTGGGTTGGAGCAATGCCTGCTCCGGAGAACCAGTCCCAGGAGCGCTGCAAGCTAGGCAAGTTCCCTGCCAAACGAACGACATTCCGGTGACAATTCGCCGCGCTCCCATTCGTCCTGTGAGTGTCGGCGGGGTGGGATCTGCTCCCACCCGGAGAGGCCTCACACAGAGGGCACGAAGGGCGCCAAGGATGGAAACCACCGCGCCCTGGTTTGGGCTTCCGCACGGCCCCATACTCCTCCGCCCGGCCTGTGGAGTTCCTGCGGGGATTGCGGGCGGCAACTGGGCTTCGGGCCTGGCCGCCTTGCTCCTCGCGTATCCACAGGCGCAGCGGATTCGATTGAGGCCGCGGCGGAACACCACGCTACCCACGATTGGATTTCCTCCGCGTCCTTCGCGCCCTGGGTGTGAGCCTCTCTCCCCGCAGTCTTACTCCTCTGCGTCCTTTGTGTCCTGGGTGTGAGTCCCCCTCAGTTCGGACGCCCCAGGCCGGCGCCGCCACCGACAACCCGGAGAGGCCCCGGGCACGCCCCCGCGCGCCAGCATTAGCCGCCGGCGGCGGGGCGGCACGCCGGCCGGCCCGTGGCTAATCCCCGGGCTCCCGACACATTTCCAAAAACATTTTGCGTTGCAGG
>JAFLEG010000780.1 GCA_017302195.1 Verrucomicrobiota bacterium | reverse complement strand
CCGGATCTTCGATCGTGACGACCTTCTTCTCCGGGGCATTCAGCCCCTGCAGGATGGAATAGAGGGTGGTCGTCTTGCCGCTGCCGGTGGGCCCGGTGGTCAGAAAAAGCCCGTGCGGCTTGGCGATCAAATGCTCCAGCAGGTCCGCCCGTTCCGTCCCCAACCCGAGCTCACGCGGATGCTGGAGCTTCTCGTCCTTGACCAGCAGCCGCATCACCAGGCTTTCCCCGTGGATGTTGGGCATGGTGCCCACGCGGATGTCCACCCGTGCGCCCCGGTGGTGGATCTGGATGTGTCCATCCTGGGGCAGAAACCGCTCCGCAATGTTCATGTCCGCCATGATCTTGATGCGGGACACCAGGGCGGCGTGGAGCGGTTTGGGCGGCGGGGAATTCTCCTGCAGCAGGCCGTCAATGCGATAGCGCAGTTGCAGACTGTTTTCGAAGGGCAGCAGGTGAATGTCGCTGGCCCGCTCCCTCAGCGCGGTGGCGATGATCAGATTCACCAGGTTGACCACCGTCGGCTCGTTGGCCATGACCTCGATGTCGTGGAGGTTCCTGGCCTCGGTGCCGGTCCCGTGGGCCGGATCGAGGTTCTCGATCATCCGCTCGACCGTCACCTGGTAGCTCTCGGCGATCTTGTCGGTGACCTCCGCCGCCGGCGCCTGGCGTTCGGCCACCTCCAGGCCCGTGAGCAGCCGGATGTCATCCAGAAGCCGGTCGTCGCCCGGGGAGGCGGTGGCGATGGTGAGCTGGCCGTCCGCCAGGTGGATCGGCAGGACGCGGTAGCGCTGGACAAAGTCCGCCCGCAGCATGCGCAGGGCCTCGGGAGCGATGGTCAGCCCCACCAGGTCACCCGGGCCGAAGGGTCCCAGGTCCTGCACGCCAGACACACTCGAACCGGCCTCAGGCAGCTCGTGGGCCAGTCCGTTATCGGGAGGAGGCATGATTTCGCGGTTCGTGGATGGGACGGAAAGCATCGCTAAACTCCGGCGAGGCGGGCAATCGCCGAATTGGATTGGCCGGGGGAAAAATCGTTTTGAGGGTTCTTGGAGCGGGCGAAATCACTGCATAGACGCACGCCACCCCGGCATGCTCAAAAAAGTTGGCGGAAAATCCGTGTCATTGCATCTGACACACGCGCAGGACGGTCTCGCCCACCAGCAACTCCTCCTCCAGCGGCACGGAGAGCGTTCCCTGACCTCGCACGGCGGCGGCCAGTTCCCGGAATTCATCCTCATACCGGGTATAGCTGGGCAGCGGGACCTTCTGCGCGCCCTTGGAATACGGACCTGCCGCACGGGAAAGGTCCATGATGAGGGTCGGCGGTTCAATGGGCTGCAGCACCGCGGTGCCCAGGGTGCCGGTGACCTCAAAGGAGCGCTGCGGGCTGGAGGCCGCCTGGAGCGCGGTGTTGGTGATCACCGCTGTGGCCTTGTCGAACTCCAGCACGGCGACATTGGCATCGTTCAGCGTGTCCTTGAAGGCGCCCTGGTGGCGGAGAAACGGCGTCACCTTGCGCGGAGCGCCCAGCAACCGCACGACGGCATCCACCAGGTGCGACCCCTGCTCGAACATGGAGCCGCCATGGAACTCGGCCCATTCCGGACGACGGTCGGGCGCCAGATGGTTGCCCATGAAGGCGCGCACCAGCACCACCTCGCCCAGCCATCCGTTGCGGACCGCCTCAAAAACAGCCCGGAACCCCGGATTGAAGCGCCACATGAATCCGGTCTGCAGCAGCTTCCCCTGCTCGCGGGCGGCGGTCACCAGGGCGCGCATCCCGGCCATGGTCGCGGCGGGCGGCTTCTCCAGATGGACATGCCGGCCGGCCTGAAGGGCGAGCAATCCATGCGCTTCGTGGTCGCGGATGTCGGATTCCACCGCCACCACCTCGGCCCGGCGAAAAAGTTCCTCCCGGGAGATCCGCGGGACGCCGAGTTGCTCACACACGGCCCGGCCGGCTGCGGACTCGTCGCAGACGCCGACCAGATCCCAATCCGGCGAGCTCCGGGTCAGCCGGATCTTGTCCGGTCCGTGCGAATAGGTGGCCCCCAGGAAGCCGATCGGCACGCGCCGTCCGGACGCGGGCAATTCCGCGGCGGCACCGGAAGCCGATCCGGCCCCAACCGTCGCCGTGGTGGCCAATGCGGTCTGAAGAAAAGTGCGTCGGGTCATGGGGGGGAAAGTTTTCAGGGCCGAGTTTTCAGTTTTCAGCAAAAGAGAGCTCCTCGCCATCCTTCCAATGTTCCGAAGGGTGGGGCGAGTTTTCAACAAGCCGTACGCGTTGCTGCGAACCGTCGTGGTGGCACCTCCACTCGCGCACGTCGGGGGGTCCCCCACCTGGTGTAGGGACGACGTGAGGAGGCTCCATCTCCACCCCCGGCTGTGGAGATCCCGGTGCCCGGGCGACAGCCGAACGCAGGGAAGAGTTTCAAGTGTTCAGTGTTCCGTGTTCAGCAAAGCAGACGAAGTGAGAGTGACAACGCCCCTATGTGTGCGGCCCGTCACCGTCCCGGCTCCACACGGTTC
>JAFLEG010000779.1 GCA_017302195.1 Verrucomicrobiota bacterium | reverse complement strand
CAGCGAGCGCCTGTCCCGCCACGACCTGGGACAGCTCATCGCCTCCCGGCATCCCGAACTGTCCCCGCGCATCACAAAAACCTGGGTGCCCGAGTTTCAGGGCAGTCCAAGACCCGCCGACATTTCACTCGACGTGTCCCGTGCGGAATCCCTTCTGGGACGGCCCCTGCCCCGCTTCTCCGAATGGCTGGCCGTTCAGCCCCGCTGACCGATGGCGTCCGCGGCACCTGAAACCTCCGCGTACCGCGGACGACTGGCCCCGTCGCCCACGGGGTATCTGCACCTCGGGCATGCCCGCACCTTCTGGACGGCATTTGAGCGCGCCCGGGCCTGTGGAGGAGCCCTGGTGCTCCGGAATGAGGATTTGGACCGGGACCGGGTGCGACCGGAGTTCGTCACGGCGTTCCTGCAGGATCTCCGGTGGCTGGGCATCCATTGGCAGGAGGGTCCCGATCTGGGCGGACCGCGCGGCCCTTACGACCAAAGTGCACGCCTGGCTCACTATCGAACCGCATTTGAAACACTGCGCGCCACTGGACACCTCTTCCCCTGCACCTGTTCGCGACGGGACATCCAGTCCGCCCTGAACGCACCACATGCCGGTGACGAGGAACCCCTCTATCCGGGAACCTGCCGGGAGGCTTCGGTTCCGGATGCCGCACTCCGGACCGCCTGGCGCTTCCGGGTGCCGGCGGGACGCGAGGTCGCCTTCGAGGATGGAGCCATGGGACCACAACGGTATCGGGCGGGGGCACACTTCGGCGACTTCGTGGTTTGGCGTCAGGACGGTTTGCCCAGTTACCAACTGGCCTGTGCCGTGGACGATCACGCCATGCAGATCACCGAGGTGGTCCGCGGGGCGGACCTGCTGGTCTCCACAGCCCGGCAGATCCTGCTTCACGAAGCCCTGGGGCAGGCCCCTCCGCGCTACCATCACTGTCCGCTCATGACGGATGCCGCCGGGCAGCGCCTCGCCAAACGCCATGACGCCCTCAGCCTTCGGGCACTCCGGAACGCCGGTCGCACCCCCGAACAGATCCGCCAACGCTTCGGAGCACCAGCGGGTCCGGAGTAGGCGACGATGTCCGGCAGAAATAGGTTATGCCTTGACCCCCTTCCCGCATCTCTCCACCGTCGCGCCGTGCGTGTGGAGCACGCATCATGCTAGCACAACTTAAGAGTCTCTTTTCAAACGACATCGGCATTGATCTCGGCACGGCGAACTCCCTGGTTTTCGTCCGCGATCAAGGCATTGTCCTGCGGGAACCCTCCGTTGTCGCCATCCAGGCGGGCACGACCAACGTGCTTGCCGTCGGCGAGGAGGCGAAGCGCATGCTGGGGCGCACCCCCGGCAACATCGTCGCCATCCGGCCCATGAAGGACGGCGTCATCGCCGACTTCGAGATCACCGAGGCGATGCTGCGTCACTTCATCCAGAAGGTGCATCATCGCAAGCTGATTGCCCCGCGGGTGGTGGTGGCGGTTCCTTCGGGCATCACCGAGGTGGAGAAGCGCGCGGTGAAGGATTCAGCCACCCATGCCGGTGCCCGCGAGGTGTACCTGATCGAGCAGCCGATGGCTTCGGCCATTGGCGTGGGCCTGCCGGTGCACGAACCGTCGGGCAACATGATCGTGGACATCGGCGGTGGCACCTGTGAGATCGCCATCATCTCGCTGGCCGGCATCGTGTTCAGCCGGAGTGTCCGGGTCGGTGGCGATGAGTTTGACGAGACGATCGTTGCGCACCTGAAACGTGCCCACAATTTGATGATCGGCGAGCGCACCGCCGAGGAGATCAAGATTCGCATCGGCTCCGCCCATGCCCTCGACCAGGAACTGACCATGGAGGTCAAGGGCCGCGATCTCGCGGCCGGACTTCCCAAGACGGTTCTGGTCCGGTCCGAGGAAATCCGCGAAGCCCTGCAGGAGCCTCTTTCCAGCATTCTGGAATCTGTCCGCATCACGCTCGAACGCTGCCCTCCCGAACTCTCGGCCGACCTGGTGGACCGGGGGATCATGATGGCCGGCGGTGGCGCGCTGCTGCGGAACATTGACAAGCTCATCGCCCAGGAGACCGGCCTGCCCGTGCACATCGCCGACGATCCGCTCAGTGCGGTCGCGCAGGGCACGGGCAAGGTGCTGCAGGAACTCAGCTTCCTGAAGCGCGTCGCCTCCAGCTCCACGGCGTGATCCTCCCCGGCGGTACGCTCGCCCCGCGACGACTGACGCGAACGGGACGAACGTGCTGAAACGTGCACATTACTGGGTGCTGGGCGCCGTGGTGGTGCTCACACTGGTGCTGCTGAACCTGCCGCCGCTGGCGGCCGGTCGTCTCCGCATGGGCGTCCGCTCCCTGTTCCTCCCGCTCTTCGGCGTGTCCGGTGCCGGACAGAACTTCGTGGACCGCGCCAGCTTCGGTGCGCTGACCCGGGCCTCCCTGATCTCGGAGATCGAGCGCCTCCGACAGACCAACCAGTGGCTGCAGATTCTGGCGGACCAGGGACGCGAGACCCAGGCGGAAAACACCCGCCTCC
>JAFLEG010000078.1 GCA_017302195.1 Verrucomicrobiota bacterium | reverse complement strand
GGTCATGGATGCCGAGGTGGCGAACAGGGAGGGAATGACGCCGTCTTCGAGCACGTCGAGTCGGGTCACTGAGACCTCGGCTTCATAGATCCGCCCGGCACGCAGGGTGTTGGCCGGGATGGTCGCGGAACTGACCGCGCCGAGCAGGGTATCCGATCCATACACCATCTCCCCGGTCTCCGCATCGAACACCGCCAGTTCAGCACCGCCGTCCTCCGGGGATGCGGGCGTCCACTGCAGGGTGAAGGCATCGGATGGGTCCACATTCTGGGCGGCGGCGAAGTTGATGATGCGCGGAGGATCCGGCAGGGCGGCGTCGGGAAGGGACATCCGGTACACCTCGTCGCCGGTGAGCACGCTCCCGAAGGTGTACTGGTAGTTGCCGGCCCGATAGGCGCTCTGCATGGCGGACGCCGATGTGAAGCTGTCGAACAGCACGAACCCCCCGAAGAAATCGAGAAAGTCCATGCCGCGCAGGGCCCCCGAAGGGGGTTGCAGGGTGACCCCGCGGACGAAGATCAGGTTGTCGGGATCGGACAGAAACTCCCCCGACATCCCCATCACCGTGAGGAGCGAGAACGGCTCGTCGCCGTTGTTGGACGGAACGGGCACCGGATCCCCGTCCTCAAACTGCTGGTAGTCCCCCGTCCGGTACAGATCGAGCGACACGACATCCTGGGCGAGTGCGGGAAAGGCGAGGGTGAGGACCAGCAGCAGGGCGTTTCCAAGGCGGCAAGGCGATTTCATGCTCGGGGCGGCGCAGGCTTGCCGATTGCCCATTCGGGTCAAGGCGGAAAGAGAGAGCCCGACCACTTGCCAGGTGCGCCGCCGCGTTCCTCCGTGCTTTCGGCACCCCGGTCGTGGACTCCTGCGTCGCCCACCGCAGGTTCCTGCTCAGCCGAGCAGGTCGCGCACCCGGGCCAGAGCTTCGTCCAGCCTGGTGGCATCCTTGCCGCCGCCGCGGGCATGGTCGGGACGCCCGCCGCCCTTGCCGCCCACGATCGGGGCGATGGCCTGGATGATTTTGCCGGCCTGGACCTTTGCGGTGTGCTCGGGGGACACGTTGGCGACGAGCGTGACGGCGCCGGCCGAACCGCCGCCGAGCACGATCACCCCGGGGAAACGCCCCTTGAGGGCATCCACCACCGCCTGCAGGAATTCGCCATCGGCATCGCCCAGGTTGTGGGTGATCAAGGGGATGCCGTTCACGGTGCTGCCCCGGCTGAGCAGTTCCGCGGCGGCATTGGAGGCATTGCGCTGGAGGGCGATGCGCACTTGCTTCTCCAGCTCCTTCTGGTGGGCGAGCAGCGCCTCAATCTTCTTCTCCAGGTCGGCGACCGGCGAGGTGAGGCGTCCCGCGACCGAGCGCAGCAGTTCCAGTTCCTGACGGGCGGTGGCGTAGGCGGTCAGGCCCGCCACGGCCTCGATGCGCCGCACCCCGGCGGCGATGGCATTCTCCCCGACGATGCGGAAGAGCCCGATCTCGCCGGTGGCCCGAGTGTGCGTGCCGCCGCAGAGCTCCATGGAGTAGCCGTTCAAGGCCGCAGCCTCGCCTCCAATCTGAACCACCCGCACCACGTCGCCGTACTTATCGCCGAAAAACTGCATGACGTCCTTGCGCGACTTCACGTCGGCGTAGGGCACCTCGGTCCAGGAGACACCGGCGTTCTCCAGGATGCGCTCATTCACCAGGCGCTCGATGTCCAGCACCTGCTGTGGCGTGAGCGGGGCGCTGTTGAAATCGAAGGTGAGCTTCTCGGGGGTCACCGAGGATCCCTTCTGCGAAGCCTCGCGACTGGCCACCTCGTGCAGCGCCCAGTGCAGCAGGTGGGTGACAGTGTGATGGCGCTGGATCGCGGCGCGGCGTGCGGCGTGCACCGACAGCGTCACGGAAGTGCCGGCGGCCGGCACGGCGTCCCCGGTATCGAGAAAGTGAAGCCAGGTGTGACCGGACTTCTGGGTGTTGGTGACGCGCCAGAGCTGGCCGCCTCCGACGAGGTCGGCGGTGTCACCGACCTGGCCGCCCATCTCGGCATAGCAGGTGGAGGCGTCGAGGATGACGGCCGTCCGGTCCTTGAGCTGCACCACGTCGAGCACCGAAGCCGGGGTCTCCAGCCGGTCGTAGCCCAGAAACTGCGTTGGGGTGGCGTTCTCGATCTGCGACAGCTCGATCACCGTCTTCTTCTGGGCGGCCCGTGCCCGGGCGCGCTGCTGTTCCATCAGCGTCTCGAACCCCGCGGTGTCCACCGTCAGCCCGCGCTCGCGGGCCATCAACTGGGTGAGGTCGAGGGGGAAGCCCTGCTCATCGTACAGGCGAAAGGCGAACGCGCCGCTGACCTGGGGAGCGCCCGCGCCCCCCAGGCGTCCCACCTCCTGCTCAAACAGCGCGATCCCCTTGTCCAGCGTCCTGTTAAACGCCTCCTCCTCCAGCCGCAGGACATCCTTCACGTGCTGCTGACGGGCTCGGATCTCGGGGAAGACGTCTCCCATGGTCTTCGCCAGCACGTCCACCAGCTTGTAGAAGAAGGGTTCGTGGAAGCCCAGGGTGCGGCCGTAGCGCACGGCGCGGCGCAGGATGCGGCGCAGGACATAGTTGCGGTCGGTGTTGCCGGGCTGGATGCCATCCGCCACGGCGAAGCTGAGGGTGCGGATGTGGTCCGCGATGACCCGGAAGGCCACGTCGGTGCGCTCCTGCTCGGTGTCCCCGGTGCTGCCGGCGCGCGGCAGGGTGGAGCCGTAGCGGCGTCCGCTCAGCGCCTCGATCTCGTCGAAGATCGGACGGAAGATGTCGGTTTCGTAGTTCGAGATGCGGGCGTTGGCGAAGTCGGTGAATCCTTTCGTCCCCTGGAGAATGGAGGTCACCCGCTCGAAGCCCATGCCGGTGTCCACATGCTGCGCCGGCAGCGGCGAGAAGGTGCCGTCGGGATTGGCGTTGAACTGGATGAATACCAGGTTCCAGATCTCGATGCACTCGGCGCTGCCCTGGTTGACCAGCCGGCCGCGGGTGTCCCCGGCGGGGGTAAGATCCACGTGCAGCTCGGAGCACGGACCGCATGGGCCGGTCTCGCCCATCATCCAGAAATTGTCCTTCTTGTTGCCGTTGACGATGTGCACCGCGGGGTCGAGTCCGCGGCCGCGGAACTTCTCCGCCCAATAGCCCCAGGCCTCCTCGTCGCGCTCGCTGGGGTCGCCCAGCGACTGGTCCGGATTGTAGATCGTGGCGTAGATCCGCTCCGGGGGGAACTTCCAGCGCTCCACCACCAGCTCCCAGGCCCAGTCAATGGCCTCCCGCTTAAAGTAGTCGCCGAAGGACCAGTTCCCGAGCATCTCGAAGAAGGTGTGGTGGTAGGTGTCGAGCCCCACGTCATCGAGATCGTTGTGCTTGCCGCCGGCGCGGATGCATTTCTGGGTGTCCGCCGCCCGGGTGTCGCTGCCCGCCACCGCCCCGGCCCAACGGCTCACGTCGGCCTTCCGCTCCCCCAGGAAGATGGGCACGAACTGGTTCATGCCGGCATTGGTGAAGAGCAGGTTCGGACTGTCGGGCATCAGGCTCGAGCTGGGCACGAGGGAGTGCTGCTTCGAGCGGAAGAACTCGAGGAACGACTGGCGGATCTCGGAGGAGGTCATCTCTTGGTCCGTGGTCGGTGGTCGGTGGTCCGTGGATTCCGGGACGCCCCGGATCGCGGTTCAGCGCCCGAGTGCTCACTGACAACGGAACGGAAATCTTAGGGGTTTGGCGGATTCCGGGCCAGTGGGGAATTTTTGGGGGAAGGGGGCAGTAATCAGTGATCCGTGATCCGTGATCCGTGATCCGTGATGCGTGATCCGTCGTCGGTGGGAGACGGGGTTGTCCGGCGCGATGGGTGAAGGGTGGCCGCGACGCCACCGAAGAGTCATCGAGCCCCGCCCCGGCGAACCACGATCTACCGACGACCGACCACCGACAAACGCCCAATGCCCCATGACAACCACCCCCTCCCCATCCTACCCTGACGCCCCATGTACGTGACCCGTCTGCTGCACACCCGGTACCGGCTGAACGATCTGGACGCCTCCGTGAAGTTCTACAAGGAGGTGCTCGGGCTGGAGGAGGTCCGACGGCACAAGTCCCCGCGCGGTTCGGAGCTGGTGTTCCTCAAGGCGCCGCTCAGCGAGGAGACCATCGAGCTGTGCCATTTCCCGTCCTCGGGACCGGTCGCGGTGCAGTCCGACCTCACCCATCTGGCCTTCGAGGTCGAGTCGCTGGAAACCTTCGGGAAGCATCTGGAGACCCTGGGGCTGAAGTTTTCCGACGGACCGCACTACAAGTCGGACGGCTCGGGCGGCTTCGCCTTCGTGGATGCGCCGGAAGGCTACGAGATCGAGCTGATCCAGCGCAGCCCGGCGGCGAAATCCGGCTCCGGCACCTACTAGCGTTTGTCCATGGAATGGTCTGGAAGGCGGTTTCGCTTCACGTTTCCCCGTCCCGTGCTGGTGATGGGCATCGTGAACGTGACGCCGGATTCCTTTTCGGACGGCGGACGCTTCCTGGATCCCGGGGCGGCGATCCGGCATGGCTTGGCGCTGGCCGCGGAGGGCGCCGATCTGCTCGACGTGGGGGGTGAGTCCACCCGTCCGGGGGCGGCGCCGGTATCGGAGACCGAGGAGCTGCGTCGGGTGATCCCGGTCATCGAGGGCCTGGCGGCGCGGTGTCCGGTGCCGATCTCCGTGGACACGCAAAAACCGGGTGTGGCCCGGGCCGCGGTGTCCGCAGGGGCCGCGGTGATCAACGACATCGCCGCCGTCCAGGAGGGCTCGGCCATGGGGCCGGTCGTGGCCGAGACCGGGGCGGGGTACATCGCCATGCACATGCAGGGAACGCCCGGGACCATGCAGTCCGCGCCCCACTACGGGGACGTGGTGGCCGAGGTGTCGGCCTCGCTCGGGCGGCGTCTCGACACCCTGGCCCGTGAGGGCGTGCGGCCCGGGCAGGTGGCGCTGGATCCGGGCATCGGCTTCGGAAAGACGCTCGAGCACAATTTGGATTTGCTCGCCCACTGGGCGGAATTTACAACGCGGGGCCGTCCACTCGTCCTCGGTGTGTCGCGCAAGTCCTTTCTGGGCGCCCTGCTCGGAACCGACCTGGGCGACCGGCTGGCGGGCGGCCTGGCCTGCACGGCCTGGGCCGCGTCGCAGGGGGTGCAGATCGTCCGCACCCACGACGTGGCCCCGACGGTGCAGACCCTGCGCGTGCTTGAGGCGCTCCGGGCCAGGGCGGCAAGGTCCCGATCAACGTGAACGTCTGGGTGTGGATTCAGCATGGCTGGCGGCCCGCGGTGGAGATCATGATCCTCGCGGTCGGCATCTATTCCGCGTTCCAGTTCGTCCGCGGGACCCGTGGCGCCCAGATGCTCACCGGCCTGCTGCCGCTGCTGCTCTTCCTCACCGTCGTCACCCGCCTGCTGGACCTCAAGGTCCTCAACGTGCTGCTGAACCAGTTCTTCGGGGTGCTGGCCCTGGCGCTGGTGGTGATCTTCCAGCCGGAGCTGCGCCGGATGCTGGCGGAGCTGGGCACGCTCCCGGTCTTTGTCAGCACCCGCCAGCAGCGTGAGAACATCGAGGACATCGTCCAGATGGTGGACCACCTCGCCCCGGTGAAGATCGGCGCCCTGATCGCCATCGAGCGGAACCAGCAGTTGGCCGAGGTCATCGAGGGGGGCGTGCCCATCAACTGCGATCTGACGCCGGAAATGCTGGAAACGCTCTTCTTTCCCAACAACGCCCTGCATGACGGGGGCGTGGTGGTGCGCGGCAACCGGATCCTGCGCGCCGCAGCCATCTTTCCCCTCACCAACCGGCAGGACCTCGCCAAATCCATGGGCACCCGGCACCGCGCGGCGATCGGCCTGACCGAGGAGACCGACGCCATCGTGGTGGTGGTGTCCGAGGAGACCGGCAGCATCGCCTACGCGCAGCGCGGCCAGTTGACGCGCCCGGTGACCGTCGAGGAGCTGCGGGCCTTTCTGACCTCGGTGCTCGTCCCCCGGATTCCGCCCCGGGGCCTGGCGGCCTGGATTGCGCGGCTGCGGGGCGCCTTTCGTCCGGCGGGCTCCGCCGATACCTGACATGAGCTGGGGCACGCTATTTCGGGAGAACCGGTGGCAGAAGCTCTTCTCCATCGGCATGGCCGTGATGATCTGGCTCACCGTGCCCTCCACCCAGGGCCTGCGCATTGCCCGCGACAGCAACAGCGAGATCCGCGTCTTCCCCGCGGTGCCGATCACCGTGCTCGCCAAGGCGTCGAGCCTGGGGCGCTACCAGGTCAATCCGGCAAGCGTCCGGGTGGAACTGCGGGGGGACTCCGGGGTTCTGGAACAACTGGCGGCGTCCGAACTGGAGGCCTATGTCAACCTGGTGGACCTCCGGGCGACCCCTCAACTGGCCTTCATCCACGTCAACCCCCCGCCGGGCACCCACCTGATCTCCGTGGACCCCATCAAGGTCCTGGTGGACCGGCTTCCCAACGATCCCGCCCCGTGATTTCCCCCGCATGACCGCCACTCATCCCAAACGCATCTTCGGCACGGACGGCGTCCGCGGCCGCGCCAACGTGGAACCCGTCACCGCCGAGACCGCCCTCAAGCTCGGGCGCGCTGCGGCGCACGTGTTCAAGAACCTGCACGGCACCGCGCGCAACCGCGTGCGCCACCGCATCGTGATCGGCAAGGACACCCGGCTCTCCGGCTACATGCTGGAGAACGCCATTTCCTCCGGGGTGCTCTCGATGGGGGTGGACGTCATCTTCATCGGTCCCCTGCCCACCCCCGGCGTGGCCTACGTCACCCGCTCGCTGCGCGCCGACGCCGGCATCGTGATCACGGCATCGCACAATCCGTATGACGACAACGGCATCAAGTTCTTCCGGCACGACGGTTTCAAGCTGGACGACCAGATCGAGCAGCAGATCGAGGACCTGGTGTTCAGCGGCGACATCGAGATGGTGCGTCCCACCGCCAGCCAGATCGGCAAGGCCTTCCGGGTGGACGACGCCCTGGGGCGGTATGTGGAGCACGCCAAGGCCTCCTTTCCCCGGGGCATGACCCTGGAGGGCATGCGCATCGTGGTGGATTGCGGCCACGGCGCGGCCTACAAGTCCACCCCCGAGGTGCTGCAGGAACTGGGCGCGGAGATGATGGTCTTCGGCAACCAGCCCAACGGCACCAACATCAACCACGAGTGCGGCTCGATGAGCCCGGGGCTGCTGTGTTCCAAGGTGCGGGAATACCGCGCCGACCTGGGCATCGCCCACGACGGCGATGCGGACCGCGTCCTGCTCTGCGACGAGGCGGGCCGCCTCATTGACGGGGATGACATCCTGGCCATCACCGGGCTCCAGATGCTGGCCGAGGGCACGCTGGCGAAGAAGACCGTGGTCGCCACGGTGATGAGCAATGCCGGACTGGCCGCCGCCGTGCGCGGGGCGGGTGGCGAGGTGCTGGCCACCCAGGTGGGCGACAAGCATGTCATTGACCGGATGCTGGCCGACGGCTTCAACCTGGGCGGCGAGCAGAGCGGGCACCTGATCTTTCGCGAGCACAGCACCACGGGCGACGGCCTGGTCGCCGCGCTGCAGATTCTCAGCGCCATGAAGACCCAGGGAAAGCGGCTGTCCGAGCTGGTGCGGTGCTGGACGCGCTACCCGCAGCTCACCGTCAACCTGCGGGTGCCGTCGAAGAAACGCGCGCTGGAGGACGTGGGCGAGCTGATGGACCGCGTCCGCGCCGCCGAAGCCGTGTTGCAGCCGCTGGGCGGCCGGGTGCTGCTGCGGTATTCCGGCACCGAACCCAAGGTGCGCCTGCTGCTGGAGGGGCCCGACAACTCCCTCCTGGAAAAGTGGTCCCGCGACCTCTGCGCCCTGCTCAAGCAGCATCTGGGTGCGGAGGAAAAGTGACGCCTCGGGGAAGGCTTGCCAGCACCGGCCCGGTTCCGGCTCCATTCGGCCATGTCCCGTGGATTCGATGAGGCGTCCATCCTGGCCATCGAGCGTCCGGACCCCCGGCTCTGGACCTACTACATCCTGCGCTGCCTCATCATCCTGCCGCTCGCACCCGTCCTGCTGCCACTCCACTGGTTCCGCTATCACACCATGCGCTACCGGTTCACTGAGGAGGGCGTCTCCATGAGCTGGGGGGTGCTCTTCCGGCGGCAGATCCTGCTGAACTACGCCCGGATCCAGGACATCCATCTCCAGTCGAACGTGGTGGAGCGCTGGCTGGGCATCGGACGCCTGCTCGTCCAGACCGCCAGCGGCAGCGCCTCGGCGGAGATGACCATCGAGGGTCTGACCCAGTTCGAGGCCGTGCGGGATTTTCTCTACTCGCGCATGCGCGGCGTGAAGGAGCCGGCCTCGGCCGCCGCTTCCGGGGCCGCGGCTGCGGACTCCGGGCCGGACGAACTCGCAGACCTGCTGCGCGAGGTGACCCGGGAACTGCGCGGACTGCGCGCCGACCTCGCGTCACGCCAGAACCCTCCATCCCGGGATGCCCATGGATAGCGGGTGGCGCTCCACGGTCCTCCGCTGGCTGCGGGTGCCGCCGCGTCCCGAGCCGCCCGCGGGCGCCCCGGGCTCGGAACGGGTCTTCCGGTCCGGACGCAATGCGCTCCGCCTCAGCCTGGCCGCCTGGGGCGTGAACCAGGTGTTTGCGCTGATGGGCCTGATCTTCGGCCTCTCCATGCTGCAAGGCTGGAAGAGCTTTCGCAGCGCGGCCGTTCCACCGGAACCGCTGCGGACGCCCGCGCAGGTGCAGTCACCGGACGCCTCCAGCCCGACCAACGCTCCGGCCCGGCGTTCGCGCCGGAAGAAGTCTCCCTGGGAGGTCGCCGGTGAGCTGTCCCGAAAGACTCCGGACGGCGTTCTGTGGCTGCTGACCGTGGTGGAGGGATTTTCCCTGATCACGTTCCTGGTCCAGATCCCCGTGACCTACGCCCTGCGCCGGCTGGAGTACGAGCAGCGGTGGTTCCTGGTCACGGATCGCAGCCTGCGTCTCCGCAGCGGGGTGTGGCAGGTGCGCGAGGTCACCATGAGCTTTGCCAACCTCCAGCAGATCACGGTCTCTCAGGGCCCGCTGCAGCGGCTGCTGGGCCTTGCAGACGTCCGGGTGCAGTCCGCAGGCGGGGGCGGCGGCGGGGGTGGATCGGGCCACGGGCACTCCCAGGCATCCGACGATGCCCACCTCGGCTATTTCCGGGCCGTGGACAATGCCGAGGAGATCCGCGACCTGATCACCGAACGCCTGCGGCGGTTCCGCGAAAGCGGCCTTGGCGATCCGGAGGAGGCGCACCTGACCGCGGCTTCATGCGGCACTCCGGCGGGCGCCTCTTCGGCCGAAACCCGCGCCGCCGCCCGGGAGCTGCTCGGGGAGGTCCGGGTACTCCGGCAAAGCCTGGCCGGCGGATGACCCCGCCGCCCGGGGGCGGCCCCACCAAATCTTGGTAGGGCCGTGTTCCACCGCGACCCCATTCAAATCCGCCACGTCTGTGGACGAACGATGCGCATCGCGGGAAGCCCCGGCGCGCAACGCTTCCCCCGTTCCCCGCAGCGACTCCACGCGCGCAACGGAGGAAGTCACGGAAGTGCGGAAGCCCGTCCCATCCTGGGTAGGGCCGTGTTCCACCGCGACCCCATTCAAATCCGCCGCGCCCGTGGACGAATGACGCGCATCGCGGGAAACCCTGACGCGCAACGCTTCCCCCCGTTCCCCGAAGCCACTCCACACCCGCAGCGGAGGAAGCTACGGACGAGCGGAAGCCCGTCCCCACCACGGTCACGACCTCAAACTACTAACAATTTAGTTGACCGGGGTGACAGGGCGTTTTATCCGTCATCCACTAATTCGTTAGTAACCGCGGAACACAGAACACCGACCCCGAGATGGCACGCAAGAAATCCAGGACGCTCACCGACGCCGAACTTCGCATCATGGAGGTGATCTGGAAGAAGGGATCGGCGACGGTGGGGGAGGTGGCGGAGGCGCTGGCGGGCAAGGACGGCTCCGCCTACACCACCCTCCTCACCCTGATGGGCATCCTGCGGGCCAAGGGCTACCTGTCCTGCCGCAAGGACGGCCGGGTGCAGGTGTTCACCCCGCGGGTGGAGCGGGACGCGGCGGCGCGCAAGGCCGTGCAGCACCTCCTGAAGAAGTTTTTCGCCGGATCGCCCGGAGAGCTGGTGTTGAGCTTTCTGCGCGACGATGAGCTCAGCCTGGAGGAACTCGAGGAGCTCAAGCAGCGGATCCAGGAGACCCCCGATTCCCAGTCATGAATCCCTACGCGGTGGCACAGCAAACGGTGGAGGCCCTGGCCAATGGGGCGCTCCAGGGGGTGGCGGTCCTGGCGCTGGTGGCCGGGGCGGTCCGGGTGGTGCCCGGGATGAATGCGGCGACCCGCCATGCCGTGTGGTTCACCAGTCTCCTGCTGATCGCCGCCCTGCCGCTGGTCCACGGGCTCCGCTCGCGGGGGGACGCTGATGAGGTCCCGGCGCTCGCGATCGGGGAACCTGAAGCCGTCGTGTCCCCGGAAGCGCCGTTCCCGATGGCGGAGGACGACGGGACGACGCTCTCCCAATCCGTGCCCATCGCAGAGCCCCCGGCCTGGGAGGAGCCTCCCGCGGTCCTCTGGAGCGGGCCCGCGGCCAGCCCCGCCCCGCTCGCCGAGGAACGGTGGATTGCCCCACCCCCACCCGCATCCGGGTGGAATGCCGACTCCCTGCCCCAAACCTCCCACCCGGAGCCGGACACCGCCGCCGGGGATGTCCGGGCAGGTCCCGTGCGGTGGGGCATTCCGGTCACCCAGGGAATCGCCATGGCCCTGGTGCTGGGATGGCTGATTCCCGCCGGCCTGCGGTTGCTCC
>JAFLEG010000778.1 GCA_017302195.1 Verrucomicrobiota bacterium | reverse complement strand
TGCCGATCATCGCCAGTGGTGCCCAGGCCAGGACGGGGTCGGGGGCCAGGGGATCGAGGACCACGCCGGTCTGGGCACGGATGACGATCGAGGCCCCGGTGAGGATCGCGAGGTAGATGCCGTACGCGAGGCCCATGCCCGCGGCCGCGATGGTGGCGGCCTCCAGGAGGATGGCGGCAAAGACGGTGCGTCGCCGGGCGCCCAGGGCCCGCAGGATGGCCAGATCCCGCCGGCGGGCGCTCATCGAGTTGTACAGGCTCGCCAGCACCGCCCCGGCGGCGACCAGCGCCACCAGCCACGCCACCAGGGCCAGGACGGCGTCAAACCAGCCGAACTTGTCGAAGAGATCCGCCATCTGCCGCGCAATGGGCCAGGCAAAGGTCAGGCGGTTGCCCTGGCGGTTGTAGAGGGTGTCCAGTTGCTGACCGGCCAGCGGGGACCGCAGCTTCACCAGCACGGCGCTGACATCGGTGGCCGTCGCGGGGTCGTGTCCGCTCATGTTCTGCAACCCCGCCAGCGGGATCCAGACCACCCGGTCGGACGGCGTGTTGGAGGGCTTCAGTACGCCGACCACCGTGTATTGGTCGTCATGCTGCGCCTTGGGATCGAAGTTCAGCCCATGGTACGGCTTGAAGGTGTCGCCCGGCTTGAGTCCAAGCTGCCGGGCGGCAAAGCTGCCCAGCACCGCCTCCCGGTAGCCGTCTTCGAAGAGGCGTCCGCCCGGCTCCAGTTGGAAGGTGGCGCCTGGGCGGTACTCCGTGCCAAAGAGGTTGGTGATGGTGCCCACCAGGCGGTAGCCGAGATAGTTGTCGCCGACCGCCAGCGGGATGGCCACCGCCACCGCCCGGTTGCTGGCAATGCCCAGGTAGTCGTCGTAGGGCAGGTTTCCCGGTGAGGCCTCCAGGTGGAAGATGGCGTTGAGGACCAGTTGCAGCCGCGCGCCGCGGGCGCCCAGCACGGCGTCCCAGCCGCCGCTCTGTCCGGTGAAGGTGGCATGAGCCTGGCGCCGGACCGCCCATACCGACATCAGCAGGCCGCCCGCCAGGGCGATCAGCACCGCGGTCACCACCGAGGAGAGCAGATGCTGCCGCAGGCTGCGGCGGACGAGCAGCCAGAGCGTCATCGGGCACCTCCTGCGGCGGTGGCGGCGGCGGCGCGGTTGAGTTCCGTGAGCGGGACCCGGGTGGCAAAGCCGTCCAGCACCGCCGGATCATGGCTCACCAGCAGCAGCGCGGCCCCGTTCTCGGAACAGGCTCCGCGGATCAGATCCAGCGCCGTGCGGGCGTTGGCGGCATCCAGGTTGCCGGTGGGCTCGTCAGCCAGCACCAGCTTCGGACGGTGCGCCAGCGCGCGGGCCACCGCGACCCGCTGCTGCTGTCCCGTGGACAGTTGCCGGGGGAAATGGTGCAGCCGCTGCGAGAGCCCGACCCGTTCCAGCAGCGCCACGGCCCGGGCGCGATCCGCACCCGGGCCGAAGCTCATTCCCAGCAGCACATTCTCCAGCACGGTGAATCCCTGGAGCAGGTTGAAGGTCTGGAAAATGTAGCCGATGTCGAAGGCCCGCAGCCGGTCCCGGGCCGCCTCGGGCAGTGCGGACATCGGCTGCCCGTCCAGTTCGATCCGGCCCGAATCCGGGGTCAGGATCCCGGCGATGAGATGGAGGAAGGTGGTCTTGCCCGACCCGCTCGATCCGCTGAGGGCGACCTGGACCCGGGACTCCAGCGAGAACCGCGGAATGGAGACCACGGCATGCTGCGAGCCATCCGGAGCCCGGAAGCTCTTGTGCAGGTCGGTGATCTCCAGCAGCGCCATGATGCGGAGCAGAATGCCGGCGGACCCGCCGCGGCGCAATGCGCGGACGGCACTCGCCGCGGGTGACTGCCCATCGGAGGGGCGAGCTTCGCGAGTCCCTGACTTCTCCCGCCAGGCAAGTGGAGTGGTTGCGGGGAAGGGGGACGAACTGACGGGCTCTCTGTTTCGAGGCGGGCGTGACTTGTGAACCGCATCGCCTCTCGCGTCGCGCCTTGGGACTGTGGCGGGTTGCCGCCGCTTTGGCGTTGCCAGAAAAGGCAACTGCTTGGAGAGCCAAAGCGCTCCAAAGCTTCCAAACGTAAACCACGTAACGCTATTCGCCAACGAAATCAAGAAAGGCTGTCAATACTATCTTTGCGCAAGTTCAAACAGTTCAATAGCAGCAGATCGCGACAATCAATTGCTCCACGCCAGGTCTATGAAAAGGGTTGGCGAGGGCCGTGCGGCCCTCGCCAACCGATCGCTCCGCCGGCCGATTACGGCGCGACGTCCAGCTCCTTCAGGTTGAAGAAGCCTGGGATGTAGTCCAGCGGCGTCTCCTTGACGCCCGTGACATACGACTTCACCAGCTGCTTGCCGCCGTCGTTGTACAGGAACGCCACCGGCGCCTGCTCGATCAGCAGCTTCTGGGCCTGCGAGTACAGGTCGGCGCGCTTGGCGGTGTCGGACTCGTTGTCGGCCGCGGTCACCAGCTTGTCGAACTCCTCGTTCGAGAAGGTGATGC
>JAFLEG010000777.1 GCA_017302195.1 Verrucomicrobiota bacterium | reverse complement strand
GGGTGAGACCCCGGAACTCAAAAACCTGTTCGTCGCCTGCGGCTTCAACTCCGTGGGCATCGCCAGCGCGGGCGGGGCGGGAAAGTACCTGGCGGAATGGATGCTCGACGGCCAGCCGGGCATGGATCTGTGGAGCGTGGATGTCCGGCGCTTTGGTCCCTGGGCCAACAACCGCACCTTCCTCCAATCCCGCGTGGTGGAGGTGCTGGGGCTGCATTACCAGATGGCCTGGCCCAACCGGGAACCCGAGACCGCGCGCGATGTGCGCCTGAGTCCGCTCCATGCCCGGCTCGAAGCCCACGGCGCCTGCTTTGGAGTCAAGGGCGGATGGGAGCGCCCCAACTGGTTTGCCCGACGCGGGACCGGAGCGTCCGAGCCCCGGATGGACTACGCCTGGGGCCGGCAGAACTGGTTTGAGAACCACCGTGCGGAGCATCTAGCCGCACGGAAGTCCGTCGCAGTCTTCGACCAGAGCGGCTTCGGGAAGCTGCGGGTCTGGGGCCCCGATGCCCCGGCCTTCCTCCAGCGCCTCTGCGGCAACGCCGTGGACATCGCGCCCGGACGTCTCGTGTACACCGGTCTTTTCAATGACCGCGGCGGCTTTGAAAGCGATCTCACCGTGGTGCGCGTGGCCCACGATGACTTCTTCCTCATCACCGGCACCACCCAGGCCCGTCGGGACCTCGACTGGCTCCAGCGCCACCGTCAGTCTGGAGAACGGGTGGAACTGGCCGACGTATCCGCCGCGAGCGGCGTGATCAGCGTCATGGGACCGCAGGCCAGGACCCTGCTGTCACGGGTGACGGACTCCGACCTGTCCTCCGATGCCTTCCCCTTCGGAGCAGCGCAGGTGATCGGCGTGGGCGCCGCCACCGCGCGCGCGCTGCGGGTGACCTACGTCGGGGAGCTGGGCTGGGAGCTCCACCTGCCGGTGGAGCAGACCGCAGTCGCCTACGACGCGCTCTGGGCCGCCGGCGCCGACCTCGGGGTCGCCGACGCCGGACACTATGCCATTAATTCCCTGCGGCTGGAGAAAGGCTACCGGGCCTTTGGAGCCGAGTTGTCGCCGGACGAAACCCCGCTGGAAGCCGGCCTCGGGTTTGCCGTGGCCTGGGACAAGCCGGGCGGATTCCTGGGACGCGACGCGCTGTTGAAACAGCGCGCCCTGGGAGTCCGGAAGCGCCTCGTCCTTTTCGCCCTCCAGGACCCCGAAGCCATCCTGTGGGGCAGTGAACCGATCCTGCGCGACGGGATCACGGTGGGCTACACCACCAGCGGGGCCTACGGCCACACCGTGGGCGCCTCGGTCTCCATGGGCTATGTGCGGGATCCCGGCGGCTCGACGATCTCGACGGAGTGGGTGCTCGGCGGCCGGTATGAAATCCTGCTCAACGGAACCAGAATCCCGGCCCGCGTCTCCCTGAAGCCGCTGCACGACCCGGAACGGCGATCCATCCTGGCCTGACTCCCCGGGGAGCGCCTACAGCGTGGGCAGACGTCCGCGGGAGTCGCCGAAGCGCTCGAGTCCGGCGACGCCCTGACGATCGGCCAGGCTGAGGAAAAGGTCCGCCGCGGGGCGCCCGCCGAACTTCACATACCGGCCCGGGGTCAGCGCACCGCCCCCGGATCCGGCCAGCAGGATGGGCAGGTTGGAATGGGTGTGCCGGTTGCCATCCGCGTTGCCACCGCCATACACGATCATGGAGTTCTCGAGCAGGGAGCGGCCGTCGGTGTCGCGAACCGCCTTCAGGCGCTCCAGAAACCCGGCGAACTGCGTGACATACCACCGGTCAATGGACGCCACCTTGGCCACCATCTCCGGACGGTTCTGGTGATGGGACAGATCATGGTGACCCTCCGAGATGCCGATCTCACCGAAGGAGCGATTGCTCCCATCGTGGGCCAGCAGCAGGGTGGCCACCCGGGTGCTGTCCGACTGGAAGGCCAGCAGCAGCATGTCGTACATGATCCGCAGGTGCTCGGCATGGCTCGCCGGCACTCCCGAGGGGGCATCGCCTCCCGGATCGCGGACCTCACCAAAGCGTTCGGCATGCTCGATGCGCCGCTCCACCTCGCGCACACCGGTCAGGTACTGGTCCAGCTTCTCGCCATCCCGGGCGTCCACCCGGCGCTGCATGGCCCGGGCGTCCTCGAGCACAAAATCCAGGACGGAGCGCTGGGCTGCCTGGCGCCGGCGCAGGCTGGCCGCCCGCTCGGAGGGCGCCCCCGCCCCAAACAGGCGCTCGAACACCTGACGCGGATTCCCTTCCGGCGTCATCGGGGTGCTCTCGGAACTCCACGAAATGTTGTACTGATAGGCGCAGGCGTATCCGGAGTCGCAGGCGCCGGCCTTCCGGGAGTGGTCGCAGGTTAGCTCCAGCGAGGGGAACCGGGTCTGCGCCCCCACCGTCCGCGCCAGCACCTGGTCAATCGAAATGCCCGCCCGGATGTCGGTGGCGCTCTTCCGCATGCGCACGCCGGTGAGGAAGGTGCCGTTGGCCCGCGCGTGGTCACCCCCGCCACCCTTGCCGGCATAGGCC
>JAFLEG010000776.1 GCA_017302195.1 Verrucomicrobiota bacterium | reverse complement strand
ATCCAGTAACCCCGATCCCGGACCCACTGTCGCCGCCGAGGGTCAGCGGTACGTCCCGGGAAACTTCCAGCGGACCGGTCCCGCGGCACAAGACCACGCGTGGCGGTTCGCAGTCGTTGGCCACCTCCCGGACCACGAAGGTGACCTGAACGGCGCCCTCCGCCGTGGGTTCCACGGCGGCGGCCACGAAGTAGGGCTGGTTGAGCTCCAGTCCGATGCCGGACGCCAAGTCGTCCGCCCGGCCTTCGCCCGCTTCGCGGTTCCAACGGAACACCAGCGACTGGGGGACGACGGCGGCTCCCTTGCCCGCGACCGCCAGCATCCAGCCAGGGTGGGCCGGGTTACCGTCCCAGCGCGCGGCGATCACACGGTGGGTTCCCGGGGCAGGGGCGGTCCTCAATTGGACGAATCCTTCGACCGTGAATGCGTCCCGTGGCCAGTCCAACCGGGCCGGCACGCGCAGCACGGCCTGTGCGGACTTCGGATCCAGCACGGCCGCACGTCCCTCGCGATGCGGCATCTTCTCGGAGACAAACGGCGCTTCGCGGGGCGGCTCGGGGGGAATCCCCGCTGCCTGGGCTCCCAGGAACGCCAGCGCCCGATCCTGTTCCGCCGGTGTCGGCGGACGCCCAAACGCCAGCAGATGCGCGAGCGTGATGCGGTCGGCATCGGACGCCCCCGCCTCCCGGACCAGACGGCGCGCCAGGGCCCGCGAGCGCTGGACCATGGCCTGTTGATTGATCAGCAGCAGCGCCTGGGTGGGTGTGGTGGTGACGTTGCGCTGGGCGACGCTGGAGAAGCCGTCCGGCGCATCGAAGACCTCCAGGAGCGGGTCGCGCACGTTGCGCGTCACGCGGGTGTAGATGGACCGGCGACGGCGGGCGGCGTCCGAGGCGGGACCGCCCGCCGCGGGATCCAGTTCACCCGTCACCGCAAGCTGCACGTCCCGGATGACCTCCGCCTCCAGACGGCGTGTGGGAAGCGGGCCAGCCAGCGATTCTCCGGATCCAGGGTGGCGGAAGACCCGCCGCCCGCCGCCTGGGCGTAGGCAGCGCTGGTGAGGATCCACCGGTGCAGGCGCTTCAGGCTCCAGCCCTCTGCGATGAACCGGGCGGTGAGCCAGTCGAGCAGTTCCGGATGCGTCGGCAACTCGCCCAGCCGTCCGAAATCGCTGGCATTGGCGGTGAGGCCGCGTCCGAAGTGCTGCTGCCACACCCGGTTCACCAGCACGCGGGCGGTCAGCGGATTCTCCGGCGACACCAGCCAGCGGGCCAGCGCGGCGCGGCGTCCGGTGGATCCGGGGGCCTGGGGCGAAGGGAGGATCGTCGCAGGCACCGGATCCAGCACCGAGAGGAATCCCGGCGCCACGGGTTCGCCGTCGCGGGATTTCGGCAGGAACACCGGCGGCGCCTCGGGACCCAGGTCCGTCACCGTGAAGGCGGACGGCAGGGGATCCGGCCGCTGCATTGCGGCCGATCGCACCTGCCGCTGGAGGGTTTCATGGGCCTCTTTCTCCTCCTTTTTCAGATGGGTGGGCAGCCGCGCCCATTCGTAGGCGATCTGACGCTGTGCGAGCGCCGCCAGTTGACGCTCCAGCAGGGTGCGGTCGGAGGCCGGCATGCCCAGGATGCGCTGGATGTCCTCCGGGAACTTGGCGGTGGCGCTGGCCGCGGCACGTTTGCGGACGGGCGCCTCGAAGCGCTCCAGTTCCCGCAGCGCTTCGCCCGCACCGTCACGCCAGGCGTCCATTTGGACGGCGTGTTGCGCCTGCTCGGACGCCGTGGCCACCACCAGATCCTCCCGGGGCAGCAGCGGGGCGAAGAAGGCCTGGAGCCGGAAGTAGTCCCGCTGCGGGATCGGGTCGAACTTGTGGTCATGGCAGCGCGCACACTGGATTCCCAGCCCGAGGAACAGGTCGCCGGTCACATCGGTCAGGTCATTCAGGATGGTCTGCCACTGGCCGCGCACATCGCGGTTGTTGTACTCGTAGATCCAGTGGCGCAGGAAGGTGGTGGCGACCCGCGCGCGTTCCGGATCGTCGGGCCAGACCTCGTCCCCGGCCACCTGCGCGGTGACGAACCCATCGTAGGGCATGTCCTCGTTCAGTGCGCGGATGACCCAGTCGCGATACCGCCACACATTCGGGCGGTAGTCATCCACCCGGTAGCCGTCGGACTCCGCATAGCGCACCAGGTCGAGCCACACCCGGGCCCATCGTTCGCCGTAATACGGGGAGGCCAGCAGGCGGTCCACCAGCGCTTCGGTCGCGCGGTCGCGATCCCGGGCCGCGGCGGCAGTGAAGGCGGCCACCTCTTCCGGGGTCGGAGGCAATCCCGTGAGATCCAGCGTCACCCGCCGCAGAAAGGCCTCCGGACCGGCCGGAGGCGACGGCTCCAGACCGTGGCGGGACATCCGTTCGTGCAGGAAACGATCCACGGGATTCCGGCTCCAGGGGTCGTCGGCAACGCGGGGCGGGGCGGACGCCCGCACCGGCTGAAAGGCCCACCAGCGCCGGTCCTCGTCGGTGATCCCGCCGCGCGG
>JAFLEG010000775.1 GCA_017302195.1 Verrucomicrobiota bacterium | reverse complement strand
GATGGTGGACCGGGCGACACGGATCGCCCCGGGCGGTACCTGCCCGGCTGTGGCCACGCTCAACGCCTGCCCGAGCACCCTGTTGGCCGCGGTCAGGAGGGCCGCCGGAAGGCCGTTGACCGCCTCGGGGAGCGCCAGGCTGTCCGGCGACAGCGCCACCCCGCGCTCGTCCACGCCCATGCTCAGGCGGAACCGGCCGACGACGCTGTCGTCGCTGGTGGTCAGGTTCGAGAAGCTGACCGCGCCGGTGCGCAGCGAGCGCATGCGGAAGGTCGCCGTGGCCGACTGCCCCGGCAGGATGGTGCCGAGCTCCACCGTCTGCTGCGCCTCGTCCTCCAGGCGCGCGCCGCTGATGGAATTCTTGTTGAGGGTCACCTGCACCAGATTCGCCGGAGTGATTCCGGTGTTGAGCAGCGTCACGCTTGCCTCGTAGGGCTCCCCGGTACGCACCGTCCGAGGATGCGAAAAGGCCATGGAGAAACGCGGATTGCGGACCAGCACCGACCCCGCCGCCTTGCCCTTGACCTGCACCGGACCCGCCGCCAGACCGTCCATGGTGGCCGCCAGGTCCAGGTCCATCACATGCAGCCCCTCCTGAAGCCCCTCCACCAGGAACTCCGCCTGTCCCGATTCCCCAGGTTGCAGTCGCGGCACGTCATCGGGGGTCCCGGCGGCACCGTCCGCTCCCGGCTGGACGATCGCCTGTTCGGGTTGGATCACCCGCTCGGGACCGATGCGGGCGAACCGGAGTGGATCATCCCCGGGCCGGGCATGTTCGGTCGAAGCCACCCGGTCGGGTCCCGGCGGCAGCTTCAGCGTTGCCCGGATATTGTACACGCTGAGACCCGAACCGCGCGGCGCGGCGTTCTCGGTGAAGATCTGGACGCTGAAGAACTGATTCAGGTAACCGATGTTTCCCGGGATCACCATCAGGGCGGGAATGGGCGGAATGTTGAGTCCCAGCGGCTCGTCCTCGCCGGGGTCCACCACCTGGAAATTAATGCCCTGGACCTGGATGTTGAGTTGCGAAACCTCGAATTCGGGGGGCAGTTCGGTGGTGGCGGCAATCTGGCTGTTGAGTACCGCCGCCTGGGCCAGTTTCTCCTCCAACTCGGCTGCCGGGATCAGCTCCACTGAGTCGAGGAACTTCGGCGAGACGACCGGGAAGGTGATGGGAATGGTCTTCCCATCGAGTACAAAGGCCGCCTCGAACTCCACCACCTGGAAATTGGATTCATCAATGAAGATCCCCTTCTCCTGGATCTCCTCGTAGGTCAGGGGACGCGACGTCACCCGTGATACCAGGATTTCGTCAAACACCCGCACCGGCACGATGGATGGCGTGCCTTCCATGCGCGTGACCCCGGTGGTCGAATCCACAAGCCGGATCGAGTCGAGCTGGTAGTCGCCCACCAGATTGAGGGGCGGAAACAGCATCGGCTGGTTCACCGCGCTGACGATCCGGCGGGGCTCCGGGAAGCCGGGGCCGCGCAGGAAGGCCTCCACGTACGCCCCCTCCGCCAGCGCCTGCGTCGCCTCCCCGCCGACCAAGGTCACCGACACCGATCCTGCGATCCCCTTGGGCACCGACACCGCCGCCGGCGAGACCTGCAGTCCGGTGCCGTTGATTCGGTACGTCAGGGTGGTGAGCGGCTCCCCCGCAGCAAGCACCGAGGCATTGCACAGGAACGACAGGAGAAGGCCCAACCAGAAGGGAAAAGCCGCCAGGGCGGGGCGATGCGGCATGGGAGGGTTGACCGGATTCATGGCGGGGACAGGGCTTGCGGCGGTGGCGTCATGTCCTGCCGGGCGCGATTGGCGTGTACACCAAATTGGACCATGCCACCCCAGACCGCCTGCCGGAGCCGCCACTGGGCCAGCGGGCTCAGCACGGGCATCGCCGCCGGGGCGACCCGGGCCACCTCGGCCACAGCGTCCGCATTGCGCAGAAAGGGATTCGCCAGATCATAGACCGTGTCACCGACCCGTTCGACAAAGCGAACTTCCGACAGCAGCCCATGGCTCCACAATTGATACATCTCCCAGTCGGTGGCCCACGGCCCCTTGATGGAGTCCAGCACATGGTCGGCCTTGCCCACGGCGCGGAGCGTGCTTCCCGCCTCACGCGCCACCGCGTTCTCGATGCGCTGCAGCAGCGTTTTCCCGGACATGCCCGCGACGTCCACGATCATCCGTTCCTTGAGGGCGATGCTGCCGAGCACCGCATTGCGGAAGTCGGTCGAGGCCATATGGGTCTTGCCGCCGAGCTTGCTGGCAGTCTCCAGGATCGAGGTCTTCAGCCCAAGAATTAGCAGATCGTCCCCGGCCACTACCCCGGCGGCCTGACCAAGATGCTCGGTCAGGAGGGGCGCCTTCTCGGTCGTATCAGCCACCGCGCGCTCCAGCACCCAAGCGTCGGCCAAGCCCTCCTGGACCGTGTTGAGCAGCGGCGTGCGCCCGGCGCCGGCCGCCTCGGCCGCCGCCTCGCGCAAGGCCACCCGTGACGAAGACCTCGCCCCGATGCCCGCCAGGCGTCCGAGCA
>JAFLEG010000774.1 GCA_017302195.1 Verrucomicrobiota bacterium | reverse complement strand
GTATCGCTGACCCTGTGGTGGCGCCTCCCCGGACGAACGGACCCCGTGACCTACCGATTCCAGAAGGTTGCGGGGAGGCCCTGAGGGGGGGACCTCACCGGATGCCCGCCAGCTCCTGCAGGAGGCGCCAGTTCTCCAGGCGCTCCTGGCGGGCAGCCAGGATGGTGGGGCTGGGTTTGCCCTCCTTGTCGAAATGCTTGGAGAAGCGGCCCTCGCTGCGGGCGAACATCACGAAGTCGTACACCTCGCCGGTCTTGGGCTCGACGTAGAAGTCCTCGTTGGTCGCCGGATTGCCCTGCAGGCTGAGCCGCTCGCTGATCTTCTCGCCCTTGCGGGGATCGTACATCAGCACCGGGAAGCTCCGGGTGTCCACGGCCAGCTTGGACTGCTGCATGGCCATGTTGTCGCCGACTCCGTGCTCGGGCTGGCAGGTGGTGTACACGCTCACGACCGCCGGGCCGTCATACTCATTGGCGGCCATGATGGACTTGTAAAAGTGGTTGGTCATCGCACAGCTCGTCTGCGCCACGAACGTGTTCGGATGCATCATGGCGATCTGCGCGATTTCCTTGCGGCGCTCGGTCTTGCCCGGGATGGCCTTGCCGTGGACGGAGAACTTGGTGTTTTGGCCCATGAAGGTGGCCGTCGAGCTCTGGCCGCCGGTGTTGGAATACACCTGCGTGTCGAGGATGAGCACCTTGATGTTCATGCCCGAGGCCAGCATGCGGCTCAGGGCCTGGAACCCGATGTCCAGCATGGCGCCGTCGCCGCCGAACACCCACAGCTTCTTGTCCTGCCAGCCCATCTGGTCCCAGCGTGAGCGTACGCCCATGGCGTAGGTCGGTCCGTTTTCAAACAGGGAGTTCGACCACGGCACCACGTATGGATTGTACGGGTAGGTGGAGGCATAGACCGTGGAACATCCGGTGGAGTTGATGATGCCGATCTGCTCCTTGCCATACACGAATCCGGTCGCGGCCAGCATCATGCGGATCGCCGTGCCCTCGCCGCAGCCCATGCAGGATCCGGCGCCGCCCACGTAGAGCAGGGAGCGGTCGGCCAGCATCATGTCGGTGAGCAGCTTCTCATTGATGTACTGCTTCGGCGTCTCGGGCAGCTTGCGGTAGAAATTGAAGGTCTTCTGGTAGCGCGGGAGGATGTTTCCCTCCTTCTTCAGCATCGCGAGGGCGCCGTGATCGCCGCAGGCCTCGACACACTCCGCGCATCCCTTGCACTTGGTGGGGTCAATGAAGATGCCGAAGTAGCCCGGCTCCTGGCCCTTCTTCTCATAGACGTTCCAGAACTTGGTCGTCTTGCCAAACTGCTTCCGGTAGTGCTCGCGCTCCACGGGATCGGCAATGGTCTCGAGCTCCGCGTCGAGCTTCGCCTTGGGCACCACCTTGCCCAGGATCGCGGTGTCGGGGCACTCGGTCACGCAGGCCATGCAGGCCACGCAATTGTCGGAATTCAGCAGCGGGATCTCCGGGGCGATGTAAGAGAAGTCGCGCAGCACCGCGGACCCGGCGGTGATCAGCGAACGGGCGGTGGACAGGTCGGCGGGCAGTCCCATCTCGGCGCTGCCGTCATTGTAGGCGCCGACGATGCGCTCGTTGAAGTCGGCGACGTTCAGCACGTCGTCCTCAATGGGGCGGACGTTGACGCGCTGCGGCGAGGCGGGGGTTTCGGCGGTGGCGGTGCTCATGAAAGTCTTTGGGGAAGGGGATGGGGGTGGAACCTCACTTGGCAAAGACGATCTCCTCGCCGCGGACGGTGTCCCTGGGCTGTTCGGCGGCGTTGATGATCTCCGCCGGGATCTCCTGGACGTCCTTCAGGCCCTGCTTCACGCAGGCCAGGTTCTCCTGCACGACGTGCTCGCCGCGCTTGCCGAAGTACTTGCGGATGTACTTCTCGACCGCGCCCAGGACGGTGTCCTCGTTCATTCCGGAACGGGCCGCGAAGGGGGTCACCTTGATGAAGATGCCCACCAGCACCACGCCCTGCATGCGCTGCTGCAGGTCCGGGTCGGTGGCGATCTCGCGGGCGATCTTCACGGTGTCGAGGTAGTACACCCGGAGCTTCTTGGTCCGGACGATCTTGCGTCCGAACTCCGGGATCTCGGCCCACACCTTGGCCGGATCGGTGTGCGGACTCTGAATGAACACGCTGCCCTGCGGCGCGATGCCCGCGAGGGGATTGCCCAGGTTGAAGGCGTTGACGTCGTTCAGCGGGATGAACTCCACGTGGTCGAGCTCGCTGTGGGAGCGCACATGGTCATGGGCCACCGTGAGGTAGTAGGTGGTGGGCAGACCCTTCTTCTCGGAGCCATATTTGGGATAGGCCTGCACGTAAAGGTTGAACAATTCCCCGACGAAGGAGGCAATGAGCTTGTTGGTGGTCACCGAGCCAAAGCCACCCACGGAATGGCCGCGCATGGAGAAGGCGCCTTCGGGACGCACATCAGGATCCTCGGCATCGGGTAGCGCCAGCGCGTGCTTGATGCCCACCACGCTGAATTCGCGGGGCTGCTCGGACTGCATGTTGCGGGTGAT
>JAFLEG010000773.1 GCA_017302195.1 Verrucomicrobiota bacterium | reverse complement strand
GCGCGGTCCCCCGGAGGACCACGATGTTCGAATCCGTCGCCCCGCCGGTGAGGCCCTCCGCCCGGGCGCTGAAGGACACCGTGCCGCCGCCCAGTTCATTGCGGACCAGGTTGCGGAGTGTGCTGACCCGGCTCCGGATCCAGGACTTGATCACCGAAGGCGATGAGGCACTCGAGCCCGCGGCCTGGAACGCCGCATACTTCGCATCCATCAGCGCGCCGACCGGTCCCGGCTGCATCGGCCCGTCGGCGATGCGCTGCACCCAGCGGAGATAGCTCCGGCGCAGGCCGGGGTTGGCGTAGAGGCGCCCCATCGGGCCATCGGAGCCATTGTAGTTGAACAGGTCATTGTCATTGGGGCCGTTGGCGATCGGATGTCCCAAGGAGATGTTGGCGTCCCACATGTAGAGCTCGAACCGGCCCTGCGTGGGGCGGTACATGTACATGTTCTGCGCGTTCTGGTGTCCGAAGCTGTCCCAGTTCCCCGCCGCATGGTTCAGCGCGAAGGTGCGCAGCCACTGGTCCAAATCCGCCTCCCGCTCCAGGCCGCGCACGAAGGCGGCATCGCCCGGGGTGTTGGCGGCGTCCACCAGCGCGAAGAAGTTGGTGTAGTTGTTGACCGTTCCCCGCGCGGCGCGGGGCTGCCAGTTCCAGCGGTACCGGGTGACCTTGCGGCGGCCGTCGGATCCCCGGTGATCGTTGAGATCCGCCCAGGCCATGTTGTCGAAATTGATGGCGGAGCCGGTGCCGGAATCGAACTCGAACCACGGGTTGATCTTGTACAGGTCGCCGGCGTCATCCTCCGGATGGTAGGACTCCACAAAGTCGCCGCCGGGCACCTGGGTGTCCTCCATCAGCTTCCGGCGCTTGGATCCGTTCACCACCACATTGACGTAGCGGCGGTACAGCCAGGGCAGTCCAAGCTGGCGGGCCATCCAGTAAAGGGTCTGCTCGCGCTGGATGGTATCGTCGTCGAAGGGGCCGTTGCCGGGGGCGTGGATCTTGTTGAAGTTGTCCGATCCGAGAAGCCGGTCGTCGCCGGGCAGCCGCCAGACATAGTGGCAGTCGCTGGTCGGCGAGGAGAACTGCTGGTGGTAGGGGCTGCCGGAGAAGCGGTAGCCGGCCCCGTGGATCGCCCGGTAATTGCCGTATACCAGAGTGCCGGGAATGGGTTCGTTGCTGAGGTTGGGACGCGCGCTCCACCGGCTGACGTTGGCCCGCGTCACCCACAGGCGATACGTGCCGAAGGCATTGGCGACCGCCGCGTCTCCGAACCGGACCAGGCATTCGTAGGCGGGAACCGCCTCCGGATACTGTCGGACGGCCGGCGTTGCCGCACTGTCGGTGGCGGTGATCGTGAAGGCCACCAATGTGTTTCCGGGCTGTCCCGGGAGAGTCGCGCTGTACACCCCGTCGCCAGCCCGGGCGTCGCCTTCCGTGCCATCGTCGCGCATCGGGGTGGTGGTGATTTCCGTGGCCGGGTCCAGGCGCCAGTTTAGCATTACTGAAGCAATGGTGTCGGGATCGTTGGCCCGGACACTGATCACCACGGCCTCATGGGCGGCTGGCAGCACCGGGGTGTGCGTCACGGTGTCCAGTGCGGGAGGGGCATTGGCAACGCGCCGGGAATTGGGCGCGGCGGGGGTGCCGCCGACCTCCGGCACGTCGAGGCGTCCGATGGCTTCCAGCCAGTTGCCACGAAGCCGGAGCAGCGGCTCGGGCCATCCCTTCAGCCACCGGACGCGCGCCCGCAGGGTGGCGGTGTCTCCCGGTTGAAGATTGCGCAGCAGTCGGAACCGGATGCGGTTGGCGCCGGTGTCCATGTTGCCGCTGGCCCGGATGTGCAGGGAGCGTGGGCTGCCGTCCCCCCCGGCCTCCGTGAATCCCGACCGGATGTGATTTCCCAGGGCATTGTAGTTGGTGGTGGTGCTCTCGAAGGTGCCGTTGGCGATGAGATTTGTGCCGCCGGGCCCGATCACTTCCAGGGTGTCCAGCAGGCATTCGCCCTCGCCCATCAGCCCGACGTGGAGGGAGTCCGCCGTCCCTCCGCCGAGATCCAGTACCCCGGTGTGCTCCAGCGTCACCCATCGGCCGGCGGCGGATTCATCGCTGTCGGCCCAGTTGATTCCCATCCGGCGGTCCGATCGGGGATCGGTCAGTTCCAGGCTGCTGCCGCCTCCGTCCGCCCAGAATCCCCAGTGTCCGCCAGTGCGGTAGCTGACCTCATCCACGGGGATGAACAGCGTTCGCTCGGCCTGTCCGCCCCCTGCCGGGATCACCTCGGGCCGCTCCAGCACCACGCGCTCGCCGCGCCCGGAGAGGCGTCCGCTGAAGTTGCCCAGGCAGTTGGCCCGGGTCAGGCTGGCGCGGGCGGCGCGCAGCCGGACGGCATCGCGCGCCACCACCAGATGCCCTCCGGCCGGAAGGAAGGCATCGGCGGGGAAGACGAACCGGATCCCATCCTCCAGTCGCCATCCGGCCAGGCTGATCCCGAAGCCGCCGGGATTGTGCAGTTCGATGAACTGCAGGTCATCGTCCTCGGAAAGCGGCG